>JAACZX010000136.1 GCA_009996555.1 Chitinophagaceae bacterium
GAGTATGCATGCTGTTGGTGTTGGTGGAATGCTCACATTCTTTGTTTTGCTTCTCTTTGCAAACAAACTGGATGATGTTGTGTCGTTACTTGTTGCAGTGTTTGTGACAGGAGTTACGTGCAGCAGTCGTCTCATCGCAAGCGATCATAAGCCGGCAGAAGTGTACACTGGTTTAATTGCTTCCACAGTTATCCAGGTTGTGGCCTGGTTTATTGTACATTAAAAACCCCGGCAGGATTGCCAGGGTTCATCATCAGGAATTTGCGAATCTCAATCGGTTAAAAAGTATGTTGTTTCAACTATTCAGAATGGTTGATTTTGTTTTGTAATCTGCTGTTGGATGATAAATGAACAGCAAGCTTCCATCCTTGGTACTGTTAATGATATCTTTTGTGAGTTTTGCCGGAACTGCGGGGCAGCCGAGGCTACGGCCAAGATGCCCGTTGTTTGCTGCAAATTGTTTGTTTACATAATCTGATCCGTGCATAACAATGGCACGTTGAAATGCTTTATCGTTAATGCCTTTTTCTAAACCCTGCAAACGCATAGCATATCCTTTTTCGCCATAGTAAGGCTGGAGTGTAAGATAAAATCCAAGACTGCTTTTGTTTGACTCAGGTTTGTTTGAAAACTGGTTGGCGTAAATCAAACCACTGTTGCGGCCATGGGCAACCAATGTTTGAAAAAGGATTTTTCCTTCTTCCATATCAATTACATATAAACGATCATCAGATGATGGTTTGGAAAAATCGGCAATGGTAAGCACTTCATTTTTGATCATGCCTTTTTCAAGCAGTTTGTAATAACCTTCATAGGCCATTTCAAAAGCCTCTTCGTGCAGGCCGGCTTCAAGCAAATGAAGTGTATCATAAATACTGTCTGCTTTTTCTGCAATTACCTCATCAAGGCTGGGGGCAACTGCAACAGCTTCATTGTGGGCCTGCGCTTCAAGATAAGAATCAAGCGTTCCGGCTCCTGGATTATTACCAGCAATAGCTATGGGGATTTGCAAAATGATGAATGCTGTAATAGCAATGTACAGCAGGTTGGTACGGAATAGTTTCATAGTTAAGGGGTTTAACGGATGTTGGATTTTTAAAAATAATAAAAACTTCTTTTTCACCAAACTCATAGCCGGTAACGATTTTAAATAATAAAAAGTATCTCAGTCGGCAGTGTTGTTTTGAAACTAAGTGTTTTGTTGTATAGCCTGTTGGTGGTGAAAGTGCTGCAAAGTTAGCCGCATACGACAGAACTGAATGTTAAAAGACCCTTTTAAATAAGACAGTAATTTGCCTGCATGAGTTATTGAAAATGATGAGACAGGAGGATTTTGAGCCCCGCCGGACAATGACAAACACTGGCCATCAGCGAATTATGTTCTAATTTGCAGCAGTATGACAAAGCAGCCTGTATATCTTGATTACAATGCGACCACACCCTGCGACCCCGCAGTGCTATCGGAAATGCTGCCTTATTTTACGCAGCATTTTGGAAACGCAGCAAGCCGGACACATGCTTATGGCTGGGTGGCTGAAGAAGCTGTTTCCATAGCCCGTGAACGGGTGGCGAAACTTATAGGGGCTGATTCATCGGAGATCATATTTACATCTGGTGCAACGGAAGCAATCAATCTGGCACTGCAGGGGGCGTTTGAAACGTATCAAACAAAAGGCAAACACATCATCACATTTCAAACAGAGCATAAAGCTGTGCTTGATACCTGTGCATATCTTGAAAAGAAAGGAGCGGTCGTTACGTTTCTTCCTATTGATAAAAATGGAATGCCTGATCTTGTATTGTTTGAGCAAAGCATCAGAGCAGATACAATTCTTGTTGCTGCCATGTATGCTAACAATGAAACTGGCGTAGTATTCCCTGTCAACGAAATGGCGGCTATAGCAAAAAAGCACGGTGTAATATTTTTCAGTGATGCTACGCAGGCAGTTGGAAAAATTCCGGTGGATGTGTTGAAAGATGATATTGATCTGCTGGCTTTATCTGCACACAAATTTTATGGTCCAAAGGGAGTGGGAGCTTTGTATGTGCGCAGAAAAAATCCAAGAGTAAAATTAAATCCGTTGCTCTATGGTGGTGGTCATGAAAAAGGATTACGCAGCGGAACATTAAACGTACCTGGTATTGTAGGTTTAGGAAAGGCTTGTGCTATTTGTTTGGTTGATATGCAAAATGATCATTTGCGTATTCAACAATTGCGAGACCAGCTATTGAATGGTTTGTCAGAGCTTGGTTGCACAAGCCTGAATGGTGATAAACAGCATTTGCTTCCGCATGTTGCAAATATTTCATTTGATTTTGCCGGTGCTGCCCAACTCATTGGTCAGCTTAGTAAACATATTGCTGTGTCATCAGGATCGGCATGTACTTCAGCATCAGCAGAGCCATCGCATGTATTAAAAGCAATGGGGTTGAAAGATGAATTAGCAATTGGTTCAATCCGTTTTAGCCTGGGGCGTTTTACAACAGAAGACGAAATTACAACTGCACTCACAAAGATCAAACAAGTTGTGCAGGAGTTGAGATCTGTTTAGTCCCAAAATATCTTAGATAAAATAGTTTAACAACAGAACCCCGATCAAACCTAAAATGGAAATGAGTGTTTCCATCACCGTCCACGACAGAAAGGTTTGTTTGAGTGAAAGCTTGAAAAATTCTTTGTACATCCAGAAACCTGAATCGTTGATATGTGAACCAAACACACTTCCGCTGCCAACTGCCAATACCATTAACTCTGGTGATGCAGTACCGCTTGTTACTAACGGAGCAACAATACCCGCAGCCGTAATACCTGCTACTGTTGCTGAACCGATTGTAACACGTAACAAAGCAGTGATCACCCATGCAAAGATCAACGGTGGCATTTGCCATTTGCTGCTGAAGGATGCAATGTAATCGCCGGTGCCGCTATCCTGAAGCACCTGTTTAAATACACCACCTGCAGTAATGATCAGCAGTATCATTGCTATACCTGAAATGCCATCGCTCAACCATTTCATCGTTTTTTCCATTGGAATATTTTTGCGTATCCCAAAAACGTAAAATGCCAACAGCACTGCAATAAATAAGGCAATTGTAGAATCGCCAATGAATAAAAATGAAGTCCTTAAAAATCCTTCAGCTAAGAAGTTTTGCGCAACAACAGCAAGTGAAATCAGTAACACAGGAAGTAAAGCAATTAAAAAACTTGGTAACGCCGCAGGTAGTTCTTTGAATTCTGTTTCTACCGGAGTAAACAGGTTGGTTTCTTTGGAGGTAATGCCTTTTACCAATCTTCCGAGGAAAGGACCTGCAACAACTACCGCAGGAATGGCGATAAGTATTCCATACATCAACACAGTACCCATATCTGCTTTAAATGCATTCACCAATACAACCGGACCCGGATGTGGTGGTAAAAAACAATGTGTGGTGCTGAGCGATGCAGCCATGGGTATGGCTATGTACAAAAGTGGTAATCCTGTTTTGCGTGCCAGCATAAATACCAACGGCACAAGAATTACAAAACCTGCATTATAATAGAGAGGAATACCAATTAAAAAACCGGTGAGCAATACGGCCCATTGAATATTTTGTTCGCCGAATTTTTTGATGAGGGTGATGGCAATTTTTTCTGCTGCACCACTTGCTTCCAGTATTTTGCCGAGTACAGCACCAAGGCAAAGGATCAACGCCAGTCCGCCCAATGTACTGCCCACACCTTTTTCAATTGATTTCAACAAAGCAGGAGCAGGCATGCCCAATGCAAGGCCTGCAAGAATTGCCACAATTAATAATGAAATAAACGGGTTGACTTTTTTTACGGTGAGAAAAACCTGTAAAAGAATAGCGCCAAGTATAATGAGTAACTGCATGCAAACAATCGTTGAGGGCTGCCAAATTTTGACAGCAAATTTTTATTTACCGGGAACTGCCATTACAGCTTGTAAGGCAGGTTTGGGTTGCCGTTGACGATCCCATAACAAAGGATAATTGGTGCGTCGTGGTATGGGGTAATCATTTTTCCAGTTCATTCCGTCATGTACGCCCCATAATGTTACACGGTCGATCTTTTCTTTTCGTTTGTAAAAGATACTGAAAAGTTCTGCATACCTGCTGCTGAGTAAACGCTGTACACTATCAGGCAACCCTTTCTGATAAGGATCTAAATATGTTTTGAACTCTTCCAGTTGAAACTGTTTATCAGCCATTCCTTGTCCGATAATTTGTCCTTCTTTTGTTAAGGGCAAAACATCTACATCCAGCTCTGTGATCATCACTTTTACATTACATGCTGCGTATGCATCAATGGCCTCTTCAATGTATTTTGTTTTGGGATAATTTAATCCCCAATGGCCTTGTATGCCTACGCCATCAATACGAATACCTTCTTTCTGCAACATCTTTACCAAACGCACAATGCCATCACGCTTTGATGGACGCCATGCATTGAAATCGTTATAATACAATTCTGTGTTGGGTGCATATTGTGCAGCGAATTTAAACGCATACTTCACCAATGTATCACCATTGCCAAATGCATTTACCCATGTGGTGGGCCGATAGTTGCCATCTTCATCAATTACTTCGTTTACCACATCCCATGCATGTACACGACCTGCATAGCGACCGGCAACAGTTTCTATATGACTCCGCAACCGCTCGATCTGTTCTTCTTTCGTATTTGGTTTTCCTTGTGCATTAGTAAAAAACCACGCTGGGCATTGATTGTGCCACACCAATGTGTGCCCAATGATAAACATGTTGTGCTTTTCGCCAAACGAAACAAAATCATCAGCAGGTTTGAAATTAAAAACACCCGGTTCCGGGTTGATCAGTGCTGCCTTCATTACATTTTCAACGGTGATCGTATTGAAATGATTGATCACAATTTCCTGCGATGCTTTATCAGCACCCGATGTAATAGTGGGAGTAACTGCAGTGCCAATGCGGAATGCATCTTTGTACACATCCTTCAATGTGTGGCCTGGAGCAATCGTTCGATTTGCTTTTTTCATGGAGAAGAAACCAATGGCTGCAAGAGGTAATGCAAATAATAAATAGCGTAACTGTTTCAACTGAACTTGTTTTTTGAATGATGGCAAACGTTTACTTCACGGTGTTCACTAATTCACCAATGCCTTGAATTGAAATGCTTATTTCATCGTTACTCTGTAAGGTGAAATCACTGCCTGGCACAATACCTGTACCTGTCATGATTAAACAGCCATGTGGAAACGAAGCTTCACGATAAATAAACGAAACCAGTTCCTGCGGTGTGCGTTTCATTTGACTGATGGCAATAGTGCCTTCAAATACAACAGCAGCATTACGTTTGATTACAAGATGAATGGTTGTATTGGGATCGAGTGGTTCGTTTGTAAGATAAACACAAGGACCAACAGCTGCGCAACCATCGTATGTTTTTGCTTGTGGCAAGTACAACGGATTTTGGCCTTCAATACTGCGGCTGCTCATATCATTACCAACTGTATAGCCAATAATTTTTCCAGATGATGTTACCACTAATGTTAATTCGGGCTCCGGCACATCCCAAGTACTGTCTTTGCGGATGCGTACATAATCGTTACTGCCAACAACACGATGAAAGGAGCTTTTGAAAAAACATTCAGGTCTTTCTGCTTCATATACTTTGCTGTAAAAATCAGCACCACCTGCTGCTTTGCTTTCTTCCTGGCGACCCACCATGCTGCGGTAATATGTAACACCACAAGCCCATAATTCCTGGTTGCTGCCCATTGGAGCTAACACATCCTTTATAGCTGAAGCATCAACTTTCGGAAGCTTTGCAACAAGTGCCGTTGCTTTTGCAAGTACGTCGTCGTTATTAATAAATGTATCCCAACTTTCATCTACTAAATAAAACTGATTTGCTTGTTCAATTACAACGCCCGCTTTTGTTTTAAATAATTTCATGTTTGTATGATTATCTTTTTATTTATTCGTTACATCATCCCATAACCAGATCAGTGATTCAGGCAATATACTTCCACCATGTTTGCCGCTATGTGTGCCTGTTCCTTTTTCAAATTTTAATTCATAGCCTTTGAATTGCAGGGCTGATTCCATTTCGAGGTTGGCAAGCCACCAGTTGCCATGTTCATTGTTGAGATCGTTTGATCCGTCTTGCATAAAGATCTTTATATCCTTCCTTTTATGTTTACGGATGATCGATGGATAATTATTTCCTCCACGGATATTCGTATAGCTTCCAATATGACTCAACACTTTGCTGAAATACTCCGGATGTTCCCATGCTGCTGTAAACGCACAAATGGCACCACTCGACAAACCACCAATTCCATGCATCTTCGGATCATTGCTGATATTGTATTGTTTTTTCAGTTCCGGAATAATTTCATCTATCAGCAGTGTTGCATACCGATCATCCAATACATCATATTCATCTGCCCGGTTCCTTGCTGCAAACCTGTTAGGCGGATAATCGTTTGTTGGATGACCAGGATTTACAAACAAACAAATGGTGACAGGTAATTTTTTCTGATGAATTAAATTATCGTAAACAATCGGCACACGAAAGTCGCCTGAATCATTTACATAACTATGCCCATCCTGGAAAACCATAAGTGCTGCCGGCTTTGTGGCATCGTATTGAGCAGGCACATACACATAATACTCACGAAAGTTATTATAGATCTTGCTT
>JAACZX010000137.1 GCA_009996555.1 Chitinophagaceae bacterium
TATGAAAGAAATCCCAAGGAGTTGGATGTTTAAATGCCCAACGGTGAACATACTCTCTGAATGCACGGTCGAAACGCTCTGCGCCTAACACTTCATTACGCAATACATACAACATTACTCCCGGTTTAAAATATGCAGCAGCACCCAGATTTTCCTGCTGCAATACATCTGCACCATTCAACATGCCATCCATTTTATCGTTAAACAAATAGTTGGCCATACCACTTACATTCGGCACATCTTTATATTCACCTTTATTAAAAGCTTCGCTTGAAAGAATATTGATGAATGTATTAAAGCCCTCATCCATCCATGCAAATTTGCGTTCATTACTTCCCACGATCATCGGGAACCATGTGTGCCCAAACTCATGATCTGTTACGCCAAACAAACCTGCATCAGAAGCAGCTGCACTGCAAAACACAATACCGGGATATTCCATGCCACCCACAATACCTGCTACATTGGTTGCAACAGGATAAGGAAACTCAAACAAATACTTACTGTAAAACTCAATGCTTGCTTTTGTGTACTCAGTTGAACGACGCCAATCGTTACCGTCTTTTTTTGATGCACTTTCTTTGGGATACACACTTACCGCCATTGCAGTTTTTCCGCTGGGCAAGTTCATACGTGCAGCATCCATGATGAAAGCAGTACTTGCAGCCCATGCCACATCTCTTGTGTTTTCGCATTTAAATTTCCAGGTAGTGAAAGGGTTACCGGGGCGTGAAGAAGCTTTGCCAACTTCATCAGCCGAACGGATCACCACAGTTTTGTCGCTGTTCATCGCTTCACCCCAACGCTTGATCTGCTCCGCAGTAAAACAATCCTGAGCATTGGTTAATCCGCCACTGCCCACAA
Source organism: Chitinophagaceae bacterium (assembly GCA_009996555.1). Classification (GTDB taxonomy): domain Bacteria; phylum Bacteroidota; class Bacteroidia; order Chitinophagales; family Chitinophagaceae; genus Lacibacter. The sequence goes on from JAACZX010000137.1 coordinate 865, forward strand.
CAATCATATTCGATGGAGCGGTAATGCTGTATTCAATATCGCCATACTCCAGGTAAAACTCACCGGCACCCAGGTATGGATTTACATTCCAGCCACTGATGTTATCATACACCGCTACACGTGGAAACCATTGTGCCACTTCATACACCCAACCTTCTTTTTGTTTTAAACGACCCATACGATCGGTTCCATATTCGGGAATGGCAAAGCCATACTCGATCACCACTTTTGCAGAAGCACCCCCGGCTTTTAAAACAGCGGGTAAAAACAATTGCATACGTGTATCACTCACTTCATATTTTATATCAACCAGTTTGTCGCCTTGTGCAAGCTTTACAGATTTAATACCATAACCGTCAGTAAACTCACCGTTTGCCCAGCGACCACCCAATGCTGTTGTTGTTGCCGATGCTCTTGAGTCTTTGCGATAGATATTCTGATCTAACTGCAGCCAAAGAAAACTGAGTTCGTCTGGACTGTTGTTGGTATACGTGAGCGCCACTGTTGCAGTAACAGCATGATTTTCGGGATCAATGGTTGCATTGATCGTATAATCTGCTTTGTTTTGCCAGTACTTTGGCCCCGGCTGACCACTTGCACTCCGGTATTCATTACCAAAGTTGGGATAGAAGAACGGATGAAATGCTTCACGATGATCGTATTTGCTTTGCCCGAAACTTACAAAAGCAATGCAGATACTGACAATTGCTAAACTGATTTGCTTCATGTGTTAATTGTTATTTGATTTTAGCCACAGAGTATAATCTTGAAATAATAGTGGCGTTAAAGAAACGAAGCTTTGCCAACATGGGGAAAAGAAAAATGTTAAAAGGCAGAATGGTTATCCCCGGGAGGGGCAGCAAGATCTAACACATCCAATACAATCAAAAGGGGTGGGTTTTGTATTCGTAAAAACTACCGCTGTCCTTTTCGTTTTCTCTTCGACAACAAATAAACAGGAATGCCTGCAGCAACAATCAACATGCCAAACAAGGAGTTGATAACAGCTGTTGTGCCGCTGGTATAATTCACCACATCGTTGTACACGGTGCTAACCAAAAAGAAAGCGGTAAACAAGACAAACACAGCAGGTACAAACGGGTAGCCCCAAACTTTGTACGGCCGTTCAGTTCCTTTCATTTTATAACGAAGAATAAATACACCCAAGGCACTCATGCCATAAAACAACCAGCTTACAAAAATGAGCATATCTGTGAGCATATCAAACGAACCGCTGAAGATGAGGAGAATGGTCCAGACAGCATTAAACAGTAAGGCATTTGCAGGTGTTTGAAATTTCGGATGTACTTTCTGTGCGGCTTTAAACCATCTGCTTTCTTCGCCCATAACAAACGTTACACGTGCTGTGGCTAATACATTGGAATTAGTAGTGCCTAATGTTGAAGCAACAACTAACAATACAATCAAAGCAGCGCCGGTTGTTCCCCAAATAGCTGAAGCGGCATCGGCAGCAATAAAACCCGATGCGGCTATTTTATCTGCAGGCAGTACATAAATAAATGCAAGATTGATGAGTACATAGGTGATGATGCAAACGATCAATCCAAGTACTAAACTTTTAGGAATAGTTTGTTGCGGCTGTTTAATTTCTCCGGCAATGAACGTAATGTTGTTCCAGCCATCGTATGCCCAGAAAGCTCCGGCTGTTGCGGCCACAAATGCCATCAGCAATGCAGTACCTGTTGGTACATTGGATAAAGACGAAAACAAATGTTGAGGAACGATCTTGCCCGATGTAAACACACCCAGTATCAATAAAAAAATGGCGATAACTTTTAACGCTGTTAACAAACGTTGAATGCCTGCACCCAGCCGCACACTCCGCATGTTGATGAAGGTGAAGATGCAGATGAGCAGTACCGTTAACAGCTTTACACCCAGATCGTGCAATGGATAAATGGTACCGATAAACGGAATATGTAATTTTATACTGAGCTCTGTTTGCAGATCAACTTTTGGCAAGTGCAGAAAATAATCGGCATAGGTACTGCACACATAAGCAATGGATGCATTACCGGCTGTATTGAATACAGCAAAGGCCGACCAGCCATACAAAAAGGCAAAGGCATTGCCATACATTTTTTGAAAGAACACATACTGTCCGCCTGTTTCGGGAAACATGGTTGCCGCTTCGGCATTGGTTAATGCGCCGCATAATACAATCAACCCGGCAACGATCCATACTGTAATCAATAATAATGGAGAGCCCAGCTGAGCCATCATTACCGCCGGTTTCATAAAAATACCGGAGCCGATAACCCCGCCAATTACAATGGCAATAACAGATGAAAGAGTAAGCGTTCGCTGGAGTTGGGGCATTGGCTAAAGATAAATGAAAAGACTTTTCATTCTTCCACTTCACTCCTCTATCAACCTCAAAAATATTTTTTTCTTTTTCTGTAATAATTCTTCTGCACCTGCATCCAATACATAAACACAAACAAAAAAACATGAAAAAGCTTATCAGTTTCCTTATCATCAGCCTTATCATCTTTCATACAAATGCCCAAACCAATGCCTTTAAAGTAGAAGTAACAGGCAAAGGCAAACCGGTTATTTTAATTCCCGGTTACAGCTGCAGCGGCGAAGTGTGGAAAGAAACCGTTGCGCATTTAAAAGATCGTTACGAATGCCACGTAATTACCATTGCCGGTTATGCAGGTGTACCGAAGTTAGATACACCCATTTTAAAAACTGTACGTAACGAACTCATCAACTATGTAAAAAATAAAAAGCTCAACAAGCCGATTCTCGTTGGTCATAGCCTTGGTGCCTTTATGAGTTTATGGGTGAGCAGTGTGGAGCCCGATTTGTTTGGAAAAATTATTTGTGTTGATGGATTGCCCTTTATTTCAGCAATGCAGGATACAACTGCCAATGCAGAAGTGCTGAAGAAGAATCCTCAGTTCGACCCTGTAACTGTTGCAAAGAATTTTGAAGCATTGCCCGATTCGAATTATGTACAGAACATGACACGTGCCATGCGTTACCAGGTGAATGATACGGCCCGTGCAAAACAAATTGCTACCTGGAGTTTTCAATGCGACCGTCGCACATTGGGTTATACCATTGTTGAGATATCAACAACTGACCTGCGTGAAGACATAGCAAAGATCAAACAACCGGTATTGGTACTCGGCAGTTTGTATGGCACAGAAGCAAACAGCTTTACTGTTTTAAATCATCAATATAAAAATGTATCCAACAAAACCATTGAGGTTGCTAACAGCAAACATTTTATCATGTACGATGTGCCCGAATGGTTTTATACAAAAGTGGATGCGTTCTTACAATAAGTTTTACAAAACCAAATTCAACATTATCTTACTAACGTAATGAAACAGGAAGAACAGTTTACAGCTTTATACAAGCAATACGCTCCCGGTATTCGCAAGCTCTGTTTGGGTTATACCGGCGATGCCATGCTGGCTGAAGATCTGCTGCAGGAAAGTTTTGTAAAAATGTGGAAGAATATGGACAAGTTCAGAGGTGATGCAGCATGGAGTACCTGGATCTATCGTATTGCTGCCAACACCTGTTTAACACATCTGCGCAAAAAGAACGAACAGTTTGTTGATGCAGATGAAGAACGGTTAGCGATGATACCGGATGAGGCACGCAATAAAGAACAGGAAGTACAGCTGTTGTACAAATGCATCAGCAAGTTAGCAGAAACAGACAGGCTCATCATTACACTGGTACTCGAAGACAAACCTTATGAAGAGATTGCCGACATCACCGGCATTACCGAAAACAACCTGCGAGTAAAAATTCACCGTATTAAAAAACAGCTCAGCGAAATTTATAGCAGTTATGAAAGACTTTGATGCATTAAAAGATTTGTGGCAGCAATCGAAACCCGCTGAACAAAAATCAGTGGATCTGCAGGCCATTACCCGTCAAGCGAAAGATACCAAGGCAAAGCTGATGCGTCCCTTATTGATTGGAAGCATTACGTTGTTTCTTACACCATTCTTTGTTATTTGGGTGGTGTACTTTAGTAATGTACAATTGAACTGGATCAGCACACACATCAGCGTTGCGATCATAGCACTTGTTGTATGGCTGCAATCATTCCTTACGTTCTTTACCTGGAATAAACTCCGGCTGATTGATGACACAGCAGCACCAGCACAACACTTGCAGCAATGGGAAACCTATTATGCGTTTCGCAAAAAACAAATTCAATGGAACAAGCCGATTTATTTTCTGTTCCTCAACTTAGGTATGGGTTTGTATTTCCTGGAAGTCGTGCATGGCCGCCCCATTGTTTATGTTCTAACGTTGGTTGCTTTTTATGCAGGCTGGATGCTGTATGCTTATTTCATTCTCGGCAAACGCATTCTTGAAAAAGAAGAAAAACGATTGAAAGCAATTATGGATGAGTTGAAAGGAATTGAAGAGCAGTTGAAAGCAGCGGAGTAAGATAGGTATGCCATATTTAAAACTTACCGCCAATTTTTATCAGGCTCTGATAAATATGGCATACCTGATAACAACAACTTGGCCCGAAGATATCTAAAACAAAAACTCCTGCTGCATTTCTGCAACAGGAGTTGAAACGGTTTTTGATTTACCAATTATTCACTATCAATTAGCCATTCATCTACTCTCCTTCCACACTTCTGCTTTTCTGCCAGGGTTTTGAAGAAGCGCCATCCATCTTTACAATTTTTGGTGTAAACTTTCCAACAACATCCACCAACGATTGCTGACTTTGCATCACCAGTTCAATATCCTTGTATGCAAATGGTGCTTCATCTAATCCGCCGCCAATTAACTTCACGCCATGTTTTTTCAATTCATCTTTCAATGCATTGTGCGTAATGCTTTGCATAGCTCTTGAACGACTCATTAAACGTCCGGCTCCATGTGAAGCAGAGTTTACGGATGCAGATTCACCTTTTCCTTTTACGATATAACCGGTGGCTGTCATACTTCCCGGAATAATACCCAACACATCTTTACCGGCAGGTGTTGCACCTTTCCGGTGAACGATCACATCTTTTCCTTCCCACTTTTCTTTCCATGCAAAGTTGTGATGATTCTCCACCATCTTCATCGGTCTTCGGCCAAGTTGCTTTGCGATCTTGTTATGAATTACATGGTGACAGGCACTTGCATAATCACCGGCTAAATTCATGGCTAACCAATATTCCATTCCTTCTTCTTCATCAAGATTTAACCAGGCAAGATTTTTTGCATCCTGTGGTAAACGTCTTTTGCTGATGGCGATCTTGGTATAATGATTGGCAATGTTTGCCCCTAAGGCTCTTGAACCAGAGTGACTCAACAATCCAAGGTATTTACCCGGTGCAACACCCAACACTTCATCTTTTTCTGCAACTTCCACCACACCAAACTCTACAAAGTGATTGCCACTTCCGCTGCTTCCTAATTGCTTCCATGCTCTGGTATGCAATCCTTTCAGTAACGGCAATTGAAAAAACAATTCGTTATCCATCACTTCATGGTTTTCGCTTCGCTGAAACTGTGCACCGCTTCCGAACAAAGTTGCTTCGCCTAACTCTCTTGCAAAGAAGCTTTCTTTCTGTACCAATTCTTTCGGATCGATATCGTAAATGCTCAAACACATTCTGCAACCGATATCCACACCAACGCCATAAGGTATCACAGCATTCTCCGTTGCCAATACGCCACCGATCGGTAATCCATAACCATGATGTGCATCGGGCATTAACGCACCTGCTACTGCCACCGGTAATTTTGCGGCGGTGTACATCTGGTGCATGGCACTTTGTTCAATATGTTCACTTCCGAATAC
>JAACZX010000529.1 GCA_009996555.1 Chitinophagaceae bacterium
TTTTATACCGCTGGTGAGTATTATTTTCTCCACCATTTACGTGTACAATTCTTCGGAATTTATTGAGTTACTTGTTGCACAGCCATTGAAACGCCGCTCACTCTGGTTAAGCATCTATGCAGGACTGTCACTATCGCTTGTGCTGGCATTCATTATTGGAGTAGGCGTGCCTGTATTGTTGTATGATGGTACAAGTACAGGTTTTATTCTTATCATATCCGGCGTTTTTCAAACACTCATATTTACGGGCATTGCTTTGCTGGCATCTGTGTTAACGAGAGATAAAGCAAAAGGTATTGGTGTATCTATTCTCTTGTGGTTTTTCTTTACACTTATTTATGATGCCATAGTGCTCATGCTCTTGTTTCGCTTTAGTGAATACCCGCTGGAGAAACCAATGATCGCACTAAGTATGCTCAATCCCGTTGATCTTTCCCGTATTCTTATTCTGCTGAAACTGGATATATCTGCATTGATGGGTTATACCGGTGCTGTATTCAGCGAGTTTTTTGGGAGTGTAACAGGTATGCTGCTTTCAGCTGCCGTATTATTTGTGTGGACAGTTGTGCCGGTGTGGTTTTCGATGAAAAAATTTCAACGGAAGGATCTTTAAAAACAGTGTATGCATTTAGGAAACCTGTGGGACCAGATACAGTTTGGCAAAACAACAAAATCATCGGTGTACAAGGATGCGAAGATGAATGTGATGCTGTTGAATTTGCCCGAAGGCGAGGAACTGAAGCCGCATGTGTCGAAAACAGATGCTTTTTTAGTAGTGCAGAAAGGCGAATGTGATTTTACCATTGAAGGAAAAGTATATCATCTGAAACGTGGTGATCTGTTTTCATTCAAAGCAAACCAGTTGCATGCAGTAAAAGCAATAACAGATTTCAGTATGCTTATTGTAAAATAAGAGCTACGAAGTAGCGATAAAAATCAGCACATGAAAAAGGAAATTGAAAACCGTGATGATGTTATTCTGTTAGTAGATACATTCTATGATAAAGTAAAACCCGATCCTGTTATTGGTTACTTCTTCAGCAAAGTGGTGGCTGTGCATTGGGAAAAACATTTACCCGTTATGTATAACTTCTGGGAGAATATTATTTTTCATACAGGCGGTTACACCGGTAACCCAATGCGTATACACATTGGTCTGCACCAGCAATCAGGAATGAAAAAAGAACACTTCGATCGCTGGATACAACTGTTCAATGAAACTGTTGATGAATTGTTTGAAGGAGAAAAAGCAGAGCAGGCAAAGCAACGGGCTTTATCCATTGCCACCGTTATGCAAATCAATATTGCGCAAGTGCCCCGCCAGGAAAATATTTACTGAATAAATTCTATGGAAATCAGAAAAGGCATCCAACGGATGCCTTTTCTTTTGTTGATTTATTAATAAGGGTTATTTAGCAGGAGGAAGTAATACGCCATCCACAACATAGATAATTCCGTTTGATGCAGGAATAGTAGCCACAATGTTTGCACCGTTCACCGTCATTTTTCCGTCTTTGTTGCCAATGGTTACATTTTGCCCGTTGGCCATGCCATAGCTTAAACCATCGCTCATCAACGCATCTTTCAACACACCCACATATACATGGTATTCAAGAATATTGCGGAGCTTGTCTTTGTTTTCTGGTTTCAGCAGGTCTTCTACAGTGCCTTTGGGCAACGCATCAAAAGCTGCATTTACAGGTGCAAATACAGTGAATGGGCCTGCGTTGCTTAACACATCTACATACTCAGCTGCTTTTAATGCTGTTACTAACGTAGTGTGATCTTTACTGCCTACTGCAATTTTCACAACATCTTTTTGTGAATCGTTATCCTGCACGGCCGATTGACCGGCAGTATTTTCAACAGCTTCAGTTGTGCTGGCTGCAGCTTGTTCTGTTGCAGAATTGCAGGCAAGTGTAAGCGAAAGCAGGGCAGTGGCCATGAAGTGAATGTGCTTCATATCGTTTGGGTTTTTTGTTGAACAAATAAGTTTGAAATAAGCGTGAATGTAGCGTAGTTACCACTGGATTTTTATGACCTCAATCATAACTGAACATTTCTGTAACTTGCATTGTTACTTAAAGTAAACGTTATGGGAATTCTGAAACAGGTGGCAGAATATTTATACCTCCGCAAACCCGACCCCAACGAGGAAAAAACACAATGGATGAAATACATGCATGGCATTAACCGCATTTCCATTTTTATGTTCCTGTTTGCATTGCTGGTAATGCTGGTGCGCTGGGTTATTATCCCTCTTTTTAAATAAAGAAGATCAATTGTGCAGAAAATCGAACACAAGCTGTGCTGCTTTTGCTGATGCATGCCCGCCCGCCTGTAATTTTTCTTTTAATTGCCGGTAGTCAGAAAGTACCTGTTCTCTTTTTGCAGAGCCGGGGAGCAGCTGTTTTAATTCTGCAGTAAGGTTCGCTGCATTCATTTCATGCTGTATCAGTTCTTTCACCACTTCTCTATCCATGATGAGGTTAACCAGTGAAATGTATTTGATGTTCACTAAGCGTTTGGCGATCTGGTAACTTACTTCACTTCCTTTGTAACATACCACTTCAGGTATTTGAAACAAAGCTGTTTCCAATGTAGCAGTGCCGGATGTAACCAGTGCAGCAGTGGATTGCTGCAGCAAAGCATAGGTTTGATTATTAACGTAGGAAACATTATTGAACTGGCTGAGTAATGCATCATAAAAAGAAGCATCAAGCCCGGGTGCTTTGGCAACAATGAACTGGTATTGTGGAAACTGCCTGCTCACTTCCAGCATAACAGGTAGTTTTTTTAAGATCTCCTGCTTGCGGCTGCCCGGTAATAATGCAATGATCTGTTTTGATGTATCAGTTGTCTTACCGGGTTGCAGGGCATCGGGCTCTTTTACCGAACGCTCCACTTCTTCAATCAGCGGATGACCAACATATTCTACGTCCCAGTTCCATTTCGTTTGATAGTACTCTTTTTCAAAAGGAAGAATCACCAGCATTTTATCTATGCATTGCATCATCATCTTCACCCTGTTTTCTTTCCATGCCCACACTTGCGGCGATATGTAGTAAACAACTTTTATGTTTTGTTCCTTTGCCCATTTGGCAATGCGCAAATTAAAACCGGGATAATCGATCAGTATTAATACATCAGGTCGGTGCGCAAGAATATCTTCTTTACAAAACGAAAGATTGTTGAGTATGGTGCGGATGTTTTTAATTACTTCCAGGAAACCCATAAACGCAAGATCACGATAGTGTTTTACCAATGTGGCGCCTGCTGCCTGCATTTTTTCGCCACCCCAGCAACGGATGTTTGCGATTGTATCTTTTTTGTGCAGCTCTTTAATAAGATTACTGCCGTGTAAATCGCCGCTTGCTTCTCCTGCTATGATGTAGTAATTCATGTATTAACAAACTATCAACCCTGTATGATAAAAATAAATCCTTTGCGGGTGTAAAGATAACCAATGTGTATGCATGCAGGTTTGTGCATACTTGCTGCAGTAACATTTTGTTAACGAAAACCCGGAAAAAGGCTTGGGCATCATACAAAATAATTTCTGAAACCCTGGCTGGTAAAGGGTTTCAGGATTTTGTCAGGAATTTAAGGCCATGAAATGAACCGATTCTTGACTTGTGCAGGGTTTTGCATGGGTGTATTTTTGTGTTGTCAATGAAGCAAATCACAAGCTTCACCGTACCAAAAGAGACCTCCGGAGTAAATTGATCATTCTGCTTGCTCCACGATACTTGCCCCCGCTTTTACGCCGATTAACTTGCCTGTAGAAAAAGTAAACAACTTTTTAAAAAAAGAAAAAACATAGTAACATGAAAAAGTCAATGAAAAATGCAGTAATCGGTTTATTAACCTTAGTAGCAGTAACAACAGGATTTACAACATTCGCTAACGATACAAAAGAGATCACTCCTTCAGCTGAACTGAAAATGATCGGCCGTTGGGATAATCAGCCAATATTCCAGCTGAAACTGAACAATGCACAAGCAGAAAAATTTGTGATTGTTGTGAAAGATGAGTTTGGCGTGATCCTGCACCAGGAAACAATTACAGGTGTAAACGTTACACGTAAATACCAGTTAAATACAGAAGACCTGGAAGGTGTTGATGTAACTGTTGAAGTTACCAGCACGAAAGCTACACAGCCCGTTGTGTTCAGCATCAAAAACAACACACGTGTTGTAAGCGAAACAGCCATTGTGAAGCTGTAATTGCAAAACGTCTCAATCAACATAAACCGAACAAATGAGGTTGCCTGCACAGGCAACCTTTTTTATTGTGAAAAAATAACTAAATCAGGGAAAAATATGATCCAGGTAAGGGCTATCAATTGTTAGTGTGCTTAACTTTGCATGCAAATTGCGGTGTATGAAACAAAATATACTCTTTACCATCCTTACTTTGTCAACAGCGCTTTTTTCCACAGCCCAACACCGGGCTCATGTGTCAGGAAATCCGCCCATGCTTCCGGTAGATATTTCGGTTTTCAGTGTTGGCAACTCACTTTTTAAGAATTACCCGTTTAGCCTGGAAACAGAAGGCCAGCTAAGTGATAAAACAGAAACTGGTTCGTTTTACACCGCTGCTGTTAAAAAAGGTAAACTGCATGGCTTGTGGCAAAGTAATTATGCAAGCGGACAGTTGCTTGATAAAGGAGAATTGGTGAAAGGTATCCCCAATGGTGAGTGGAAAGTGTGGAATGCAGCAGGCGAACTGGTGGCTATTCGTAATTATGATGCTGATCTTTTCTGGAGGGTGAAAAGAGAAGTGGAGTTAAATCACCCAAAACAATATTCGTATGCACTCACTGCACGTTACAAAAAACAAGGCAGAGATGCAGTAAAATATATGCAGGCCGGTTATTCGTTTATTCAGCAGCGGCCACTACGCACAAAAGATATTTCGCAACTGGTGGATCTTAACAGCAACGATCCCGAACATTATCATCCTGTTTTTAACGACTGCCTGCACCACGGCTTGTACATGAATTTTGATGACAATGGGGTAACCCTCGACTCCGGTTACTACAAAGCCGGTTTGCGTGAAGGTGTGTGGGGACACCGCACAAACGACGGGCTTTGGAAAGGTGCGTATAAAAATGGTACCCGTTATAACGAATGGAAACTGTATGATACTAACGGCAAACTTCGCCTCATCATTTTCTACAACCGCAATGGAAAAGAAGAAGGACGCAAGAAAATGAGCGTGTAGCGATTGATCGTTGATAAAAAAAGCGGTGATGTTGTACAACATCACCGCTTTTCTTTTATAACATGTGCCGAAGTATTACATAAAGAATTTAGCATACAGGATAATGAGTCCGTACATCAGCGTCATGGCAAAAATGCCGATGGCTGTTTTATCCCTTCGGCCGTTAATGAATAACGTAAACAGAATGATGTTGGCAATAAGGCACAGGCTTCCCACAGCTGTAAGCATGGCTTTTGTTTTGAAGAAGTACTCCACAAATTCGCCAAAGCTGATGGATGGAGTTTTCAGGAAATAATAGATCACAAGACCAAGGATGGGAGCAAGCGCACCTAATGCAATTCCAAAAGGCAATTTGTCGAGTTTCAGCATCAGAATTTGAGTTTGGTTTCTAATTCTTTTTTGAGTTTATAATCAGTAAGATCAAATTGAACGGGAACAACACTCACAAAATTGTGTTCCAGCGCCCAAACATCGGTATCTTTTCCTTTATCGAAGTTTTTAAACTCGCCGGTGAGCCAGTAATAATTTTTTCCGGTGGGGTCTTTTCGTTCATCAAAATCCTCCACATACTTGGCATAAGCCTGCCGGCACACTTTTACACCTTTGATAAGACTTGCATCTACATTGGGGAAGTTCACATTCAGGCAAAGATGCTTATCCTGTTTGCGGCTCAGCATTTGTTCTACAATAAGCTTTGCATATTTCTGTGCCCCGCTGAAATCGGCTTCCATACTGAAGTTGAGTAAAGAAAAACCAATAGAAGGGATGCTTTCAATACTTGCTTCAATGGCCGCACTCATGGTACCACTGTAAATAACATTAATACTGTGGTTGGCACCGTGGTTGATGCCGCTCAAACAGATATCGGGCTTGCGGTGCAGAATTTTATCAACCGCCAGTTTCACACAATCAACCGGTGTGCCGCTGCATTGCCAGGTTTCCACATCATCCATTAAATGCACACGCTGCAGGCGCAAAGGAAATCCAATGGTGATGGCATGCCCCATACCGCTTTGCGGTTTATCCGGCGCAACCACTACTACTTTTCCAAGATCCTTTACAGCTTCCACCAGGTTGCGGATGCCCGGTGCAGTTACACCATCATCGTTGGTAACCAGGATAACCGGTTTTTCTTTTGCTTTCTTTGCTTTCGCCATAGGTAGTTCCTTTCTTATACAACGTAAAAATGAGACTTATTGAGGAGTTGACAAAATATCTGATTAGTGACCTGCAGCACAAATTGATCAGTTAATTGATGATCGATGCATACGTTTCACAAATAAAGAATCAATTTCTTTATTTGTATAAATACCAATGCCCCCACCACCACCAAAAGGAACACAACTTAAACTTTGGAGACTTATATAATAACCACTGTCGTTTTTTTCAAATCTGCGTAAGTAAAGATAATTTGGAAATTGAGTTTGCTCTGAGT
>JAACZX010000138.1 GCA_009996555.1 Chitinophagaceae bacterium
TTCAGGGTTATAAAAACTAAAATCATGACAAAAGATCAAAAAAATGAAGTGATTGAAGTGCTGAAAGGCAAGTTCAGTCAATACAATAACTTCTACATTACCGATACTGAATCGTTAACTGTAGAACAAGTGGGTAAATTGCGCCGTGCATGTTTCGACAAGAATGTTGAAATGAAAGTGGCGAAGAACACACTCATTAAAAAAGCACTGGAATCTATTGATGCTGAGCGATACAATGGCGTGTTTGATGCATTGAATAATGTAACTGCACTCTTGTTCTCAGAAAATCCAAAAGAACCGGCTTTGATCATCAGCTCTTTCCGTAAGGCAAGTAATGGTGAGAAACCAGTATTGAAAGCTGCTTTTATTAACGGCGATATTTACAGCGGCGATAATCAATTGAAAGCGCTTACGCAAATCAAAACGAAGAACGAGCTTATCGGCGAAGTTATCGGTTTGCTGCAGTCTCCTGCAAAACGTGTTATTGCTGCATTGCTGCATAACGCTGAAACAAAAGGAGAAGCAACTGCTGAAGCTGCACCTGCTGAATAAGTAAACAATCAGCTGATTAAAATAACAACCAACGCCTCTGAGGTTCAAACGGGGCACTATTTATAACCATCCGCCGGAGCAATAGCTGTGAAGGCGGTTAAAAAGTAAAAAAATGGCAGACATTAAAGCATTAGCTGAATCATTAGTAGGCTTAACAGTAAAAGAAGTTCAGGAATTAGCAGACGTATTGAAAGCAGATTACGGTATTGAACCAGCTGCTGCAGCTGTAGTTGTTGCTGCAGGCGACGGTGGTGGTGGTGCTGCTGTTGAAGAAAAAACTTCATTCAACGTAATCCTGAAAAGCGGTGGTGCTTCTAAACTGAACGTAGTTAAGATCGTGAAAGACTTAACTGGTCTCGGTTTGAAAGAAGCAAAAGACCTCGTTGACGGTGCACCAAAACCAGTTAAAGAAGGTGTTTCTAAAGCAGAAGCTGAAGAAATTGCTAACAAACTGAAAGAAGCAGGCGCTGATGTTGAGATTGCTTAATGCATTTCTTCATACAAGATTAACCCCGACTGAAAATGTCGGGGTTTTTTATGCGCAACGTTTTATAAGCGGCTCCTGTCATCAGAAGAGTAGAATTAATTTTGCAGTACTAAGCAGACAAATGAAGTATCAAAAGCACTTATCTCTGATCAAACATTTTTTTCTCATTGCATCCTTATGCACACTGTTGAATGAACAGGTACAGGCGCAATGCAGCACACTTGGCCAAACACCTGCAACTGCATTTCCTGTATGTGGCACAAGTGTGTTTTCACAAAGCAATGTTCCAAGCTGCCAGAACAGGGAAGTGATCGTTCCCAATTGCGATGTAAATCAAAACAGGTATTACGATGTAAATCCTTTCTGGTATAAGTTTACCTGTTTCACTTCCGGAACACTCGGTTTTTTGATTGACCCCATCAGCGGAAGTGATGATTACGACTGGCAGGTGTGGGATGTAACAGGCATTGATCCAAATACAGTATACAACAATACCTCCCGTGTAATAGCTGCAAACTGGTCGGGGCTTTCCGGTCAAACAGGAACCAATGGATCTGCCAGCTCACTTATTCAATGCGGTTCTTTTAACAATACGCATCCGCCAAAGTATAGCCGGATGCCAAGCCTGGTTGCCGGAAGAACATATCTTTTGATGGTCAGCAATTTTTCAAATTCACAGCAGGGGTATAAACTTTCATTTGGTGGCGGCACTGCCGTAATCACAGATCCCAAAAATCCGTTGATGCAGGAGCTGAATAAAAAAATGAAATGCTCCACTATTGCTGCAAATGGCAGCGATATTGCCGCATTTCCAGGAAACATCACAGCTGTAAATGTTCGGCCTATTGGTTGCAACAGCAGTTTTGAAACCGACTCTGTTGTTATTACATTGTCGCAATCATTACCTGCAGGAAATTATTCGCTGCAGTTGAAAAATGGGTCTGATGGTAATACTATTCTGGACTTGTGCGATCGTGCAATCCCAACAACAGACGCTGTGCCCTTTACTGTGCTTGCATTGCAACCAACCCCGTTTGACAGCATTGTACCTGTTACATGTTCACCAAACAGTGTACGTTTTATATTTAAAAAACTGATACGCTGTAATTCTGTTGAACCCGGTGGTTCAGATTTCAGCATCAACGGAACCTACCCTGTAACCATAACAGGTGCCCGGGGAAATTGTAATGCAGATGGTCTTACTTCTGAAATCATTCTCAGTTTTTCGCAACCACTTCAGCAGACCGGAACATTTACTGTAAATATTAAACAAGGAACTGATGGCAATACAGTAGTTGATGAATGCAACATTGAAACGTTACCTGCTCAACTTTCTTTCTCAGTAATGGACACAGTGAATGCTGATTTTTCGTTTACTGTAAATTATGGATGTACAGCTGATACTGTTACTTATGCTCATGCAGGAGGAAACAGTGTTAACAGTTGGTTATGGAATTTTGGAACAAACGGAACAGGAAGTAATCAGCTGGAAGAAGTAATTTATAACAGCTTTGGTACAAAGAAGGCAACATTGATTGCATCAAACGGATTTTGCAGCGATACCGTTTCGAAGGATGTGCATCTCAATAATTATCTGAAGGCTGATTTTAACGTAAATCCGTTCCTCTGTCCTGATAGTTTATTGTTTGTACAACCGGTACCTGTAACAGAACGGCCTCTGCAATTCTTATGGGAGTTTGGTGACGGCAATTCAAGCACAGATTCATTACCTGCGCCACATCTTTATTCTTCTTCTGTAACCGAACGAAAATATACGATCAGGTACACGGTTACAAACGATTTGGGCTGTAGCGATACAATGGAGAAAATGGTAACACAGCTCAGCACTTGCCGTATTGATATTCCAACTGCATTTACACCTAATGGCGATGGGTTGAATGATTTCTTTGGCCCGCTGAATGCACTTACGGCAGCCGATTATGTTTTCCGGGTATACAATCGCTGGGGTGGGTTGGTTTATGAGTCAAAAGACTGGACCAAGCCCTGGGATGGAACCATAAAAGGTGCAGCACAACCCGCAGCCAATTATGTGTGGACGTTAACCTATCGTGATTTGGTAACAGGCAGAGAAGTGAGCAGAAAGGGGAGTTTTGTACTCATCAGGTAGAATAAGCGTATATAAAGCCACTTTACAGCGTAGTAAAAGCGCTCAACCTGCCTTGCAGAATGGCGGGTGAAAGTCTGAAAAGAGTGGCTTAAAGCTTTTTTTAATTTGAAATAGAAAGAGAATAAGATGGTTAATAATCCTTTCAATTTTTAAACTTTCTGCCAACTTTTCCCAAATCTGACAAAACGGGGACAAATGCCGCCAATCAAATTTTGTTCCAACACACTTAATCCTTAACTTTGCCTCCCTAAATTTAGGCTGAATAGCAAGTTGGCGCCCATTTACAGTCATAAATAACTGAAAATCAATTTACTTGTCTTTGCAAAAAGACGGTGAGCTATTCGTGTGCACAAACTTAAAAACCGGTAAGAACATATGTCTTCATCAAGAGTTGCAGCAAACAAGAGAATCAATTTCGGAAAAGTTAAGCACCTTGCAGAGATCCCCGATCTGCTCGGCATTCAGATTCAATCTTTCAAGGAGTATTTTCAATTAGAAACTACGCCCGACAAACGTAACATTGAAGGGTTGTTCCGTGTATTCAAGGAAAACTTTCCGATCACTGATACTCGTAACATTTTCGTTCTCGAATTCTTAGATTACTTCATCGATCCCCCCCGTTATTCCATTGAGGAATGTATGGAGCGTGGATTAACATATGCCGTTCCTCTCAAGGCCAAACTCCGTTTGAGCTGTAATGATGAGGAGCACGTGGATTTCCAGACCATCGTTCAGGATGTGTTTCTTGGAAATATCCCCTACATGACTCCCCGTGGTACATTCGTGATCAACGGTGCTGAGCGTGTAGTAGTATCACAGTTACACCGTTCACCTGGTGTATTCTTCGGTCAGTCTATTCACCCCAACGGAACCAAGATCTACTCGGCTCGTGTAATTCCGTTTAAAGGTGCATGGATGGAATTTGCAACAGACATCAACAATGTGATGTATGCTTACATCGACCGTAAGAAAAAATTCCCTGTAACAACACTCTTACGTTCTATCGGCTTCGAAACAGATAAGGATATCCTTGAGCTGTTTGGCATGGCCGATGAAGTAAAAACAGATAAAAAATCATTGGAGAAATACGAAGGCAAGCGTTTAGCTGCACGTGTACTCCGTAGCTGGGTAGAAGACTTCGTTGATGAAGATACTGGTGAAGTAGTGAGCATTGAACGTAACGAGGTGGTATTAGAGCGTGATTCGATCCTTGATGCTGAAGCAATTGAAATGATCAGCGAAATGGATGTGAAGAGCGTATTCATTCAGAAAGAAGAAGTGAGTGGTGATTTTGCGATCATCTACAACACATTGAATAAAGATACTTCGAACAGTGAATTGGAAGCTGTACAGCATATCTATCGCCAGTTGCGTGGTGCTGATGCTCCTGATAATGAAACTGCACGTGGTATCATCGATAAATTGTTCTTCAGCGATAAGCGTTATGATCTCGGTGAAGTTGGTCGTTACAAGATCAACCGCAAACTGGGCTTAAACTTCCCGATCGAGAAGAAAGTTTTAACGAAAGATGATATTATCTCGATCATTAAGTACCTGGTGAAGTTAACCAACGCCAAAGCTGAGATTGATGATATCGATCACCTCAGCAACCGTCGTGTGCGTACAGTAGGCGAGCAGTTATATGCTCAGTTTGGTGTAGGTCTTGCACGTATGGCCCGTACTATTCGTGAAAGAATGAACGTACGTGACAACGAGGTATTTACTCCGGTTGATCTGATCAATGCAAGAACACTTTCTTCTGTGATCAATTCATTCTTCGGTACATCTCAGTTATCACAGTTCCTCGATCAAACAAACCCACTTTCAGAGATCACACACAAACGTCGTATCTCAGCACTCGGGCCCGGTGGTTTGAGTCGTGAAAGAGCAGGTTTCGAGGTGCGTGACGTACACTACTCACACTATGGTCGTCTTTGTACCATTGAAACACCGGAAGGACCAAACATCGGTTTGATCTCTACACTTTGCGTACACGCTACTGTAAACGATATGGGCTTTATTGAAACGCCTTATCGTAAAGTAGAAAACGGTAAAGCAGATGTGAAGAATCTTACTTACCTGAGTGCAGAAGAAGAAGATACAGCGAAGATTGCACAGGTAAACATCGATATCGACGATAAAGGAAACATCATTGAAGATAAAGTTCGTTCACGTGAAAGTGGCGACTTCCCGATCCTCGAAAGAGCAGAGGTGGAATACATGGACGTTGCGCCGAACCAGATCGTTGGTTTGAGTGCATCATTGATTCCGTTCCTTGAGCATGATGATGCCAACCGTGCATTGATGGGATCGAACATGCAACGTCAGGCCGTTCCGCTTGTACGTCCGCAGGCTCCTATCGTAGGTACTGGTCTGGAAGCAATGGCAGCACGTGACAGCCGCATTCAATTGAATGCAGAAGGTAAGGGTGTGGTTGAATATGTTGATGCAATTGAAATTCATGTTCGCTACGAAAGAAGTGAAGAACAACGTTTGGTAAGCTTTGAAGAAGATCTGAAAGTGTACAAGCTCACCAAGTTCATCAAAACAAACCAAAGCACTTGTATTAACCTGAAGCCTTGTGTTAAGAAAGGCCAGGCAGTAAAAGAAGGCGACTTCCTTACTGAAGGTTATGCAGTGAAAGATGGTGAACTGGCATTGGGCCGTAACCTGAAAGTGGCATTCATGCCTTGGAAAGGTTACAACTTTGAAGATGCCATCGTTATCAACGAGAAAGTAGTAAAAGAAGATCTCTTTACTTCAGTACACGTTGAAGAATACGAACTGGAAGTGCGTGATACCAAACTGGGTGAAGAAGAATTAACACCAGATATTCCAAACGTAAGTGAGGAAGCTACAAAAGACCTGGATCAAAACGGTATCATCCGTATTGGTGCAGCAATTAAAGAAGGTGATATCCTCATTGGTAAAATCACTCCAAAAGGTGAAAGCGATCCTACTCCTGAAGAGAAGTTGTTACGTGCCATCTTTGGTGATAAAGCAGGTGATGCAAAAGATGCTTCATTGAAAGCTCCAAGTGGTACAGAAGGTGTGGTAATTGATAAGAAACTCTTCCAACGTGCGAAGAAAGATAAGAATGGTAAGATCCGTGAGAAAGCATTGCTGGAAAAAGTTGAGAAGATCCACGAAAAGAATACAACTGATCTGTTAGATGTATTGCTGAGCAAATTGTTATCGCTGCTGCAAACAAAAACTTCAGCAGGTGTTAACAACAACTTCGGTGAATCATTGATTGGTAAAGGAGCGAAGTTTAACCAGAAAAACCTTGCAGGTATTGACTATGCAAACGTTAATCCTTTAGGTTGGACGGGTGATGCAGTGACTGACGAATGGATCAACCAGTTGTTACACAACTACAACATCAAGTATAACGAAGAACTCGGCCGTTACAAGCGTGAGAAATTCAACATCTCTATTGGTGATGAATTACCAGCCGGTGTATTG
>JAACZX010000139.1 GCA_009996555.1 Chitinophagaceae bacterium
TGCAAGAGTTAACTATTATGCTTCTGAATGGAATGCTGTAATAGCAGATGCAAATGTTGCATTGTCGTTACGTCCTGTAGGTAATTCAGCAAATTACATTGCTGCATTTTCCACAGCAGGAGAAACAGCGCCTTCTTCAGAAGTGTATTGGGCTGTTCCATCAGACAATGCTTTGCGTCCGGGTGGTGCCATCAGTGGTGCAAGCCCCAACTATCGTGTAACAGCGGCCATGGGTGTTATTCTGCAGGCGCAGGGTGGTGCTTATGCTGATCCCGGTGTGAACAGATTCAACCAGGCTGGTCTTGGTGGTGTTCAACGCACACTTTGTTGGAAATATCCCGGCATCCGCAGTTTTAAAGTATTCCGTGCAGGTGAGTTGTTGCTGATGCGTGCAGAAGCAAAACAACGCACAAACGATCCTACTGCATTAACTGATCTTAATGCATTGCGTACTAACCGTGGTGTTGCAAACGGTGCAGAAGCAGGCGCAGCCTTGCTGGATGCAATTTTATTGCAGCGTCGTGTAGAGTTGCTGGGCGAAGGGCATCGTTGGTTTGATATCCGCAGGTCAACAAAAACCATTGTTCGTGCAGAGTGTGGTGTGGCAAATGGCTCAAGAGCCGATAACTGCAACATAACATCTGCATCAAGGGCATGGACATTCCCGATTCCTTTCAATGAAATAAAAGTGAATCCGAACCTTCAGCAGAACCAAGGTTATTGATCAGTACAATACAATAGAAAAAGCTGTTCAGTTTTTGCTGAACAGCTTTTTTTGTCTTTACGGCTGTTGCTGCTCTTCCTGTTGCGGAAGATGCGCATTCAACACTTCTTCGATCCTTTCATGCAACACCGTAGAAGACGAAGTCACCCAATCGGGCAGGTCGTGACCTTCCACAATTTTCCAGCGGCTGTCGTCTTTATGCATTTTAAACAACAGCCTGTTTCCACGCTCATCGGCCACGTCCACGGAAAAGAGACCTTCCTGTAAACCACCAAGTTTCCTGAAATTAAATTCACGTAAGCGCCCGTCTGCTTTTATCAAACGGGTAAATTGAATGTTTTTTGTTACCTGCAGTTTCATCAGTTCATTTTTTATTGATTACTGCCTGATGTGTTCGCTGTAAAAATGATTATCGCTTTTAAAGAAAATTGCTTGATCATTTTATCGCTCAATTCATCAGTAAGTAAGTTTTTTAGTTGTGTACAGCCCTACTGATGCGGATATGGGATAACAGAACAAAAGCAAATCCCGTGCTTAACTCAAAATTTGTGGAAAACTCAACCACTAATCTTTTAAAATACGTGCTTCTTTGATGATGTCGATCTGCGGAAATTTATTGATGAACCATTTATTGCCTTTAAAATAAATGGAGTCGGCAGGTTTCATGGCATCATTTCCATATTCTGAAAAGAACTGGCGAACAACGTCCATGCCAATAATGACTTTTGCAAATGGAACAAAACCTTTTACACCGCCTGCATTGATGGTATCGTAAGTGAGATTATTACGAAGGTTAATGAAAACAGATGTTTTACGGGTGTTGGGGGCGCCTCTTGAAAAGCACAATGTGCTGTCGGTATTTGAGCCAACAACAGGTTCATCTTTCAGATTTTTTCCCTGCCAGAAAATATTCTTCTGTTTATCCTCGCTTACTCCAAACTGAACAAGATAGTCTTTGATGACACGAAAAACAACTGTGTTGTTATAATAACCACTGCGGATAAGCTGGTAAAACCGGTCAGCACCTAAGGGCGACCAGTTGCGATACACCTCAACAATGAAATTGCCTTTTGATGTTACAAACTCAGCTTTGAAGGTTTCAGGTGCTTTTAGTTTTAACAGGTTGGCATCTGTTTTTAATACCTGTGCATTGGTTTGTATAAACAGGAGAGTGGCGAAAACAAAAAACAGGAATGATCTCATGTTAAATAGTTGATGCTGAAAATTACAAAGCTTTCAGTAAACAGGTTGCAATAAAAAATCCTCACAGCTTAACTGTGAGGATTTTCTTTGTGTATTTTTTAGTAGCGCAAAGAACAGAAACAATGTACAAAGGATTAAGAGATTCGTACTTCTTACCTCATACTTCATTTCTTCACCACACCGCCTTTCTTACTGTCAACAGTAATTGAGTATTTACCACTGCCTTGCACGATCCAGCGAACAGTAACAGTTGACATGCCGGGTATGTTTGCTACTTCAATCTGTTCAGGATTGTTTGTTTGTTCCCTTGTAATGTTGAGGTCTGCATTTTCAACAATCATACCTGCAACTGTTTTTGCTCCACTGATGGAAATATAATCGGGACGTTCAATTTTATATTTCAGATCATGACTGCTGTGCGTGGGCATAATACGGTTGTTTGAAATTGTTGCTGTGATCTCTTTCAACCCATTGCCGAGATCTTTTTCGGTAACTGTATCAATTTTTAAAGAAGGGGTGTGATAAGCATGATAGATAGTGAATGCCATGTTGCGGTGTGCATCACTCTCTAACAAAAAGCCGGGATGTGCACGGCCAAAGTTTTTCTTGAAGCCACCAATTTCAATTTTGCCATATTGCGGATGATCATATTCATGCCAGTCAACAAACGCATCTTTGAATAAAAGATAACGGTCGAAGTTGAAATTTGAATTATCCTGCGGGTTACGTGTGGCATCTTTGTTGAACATTAAATAAGGTGTCCATAATTCATTGGAGTAAGTGTATATGCCACGGCCGCCATAAAACCAATCAAGCTCACCACCATAAGCAGGGTAGAGGTCTTTGTGAACAACAAGATAACGGTAACCGGGAATCAACTCTTCACCTTTGCGTGCAATAATATCATACACCTGCACATCCTGCGGATTGTAAGTTACCTGGTCTGTAGGATCACCGGGGCCACGCAAGATCATACCGCCTGCATTGTGATACGATTGTGCACCTGCAATATTCGGATGCTTCATTACAAAATCCATCACTGCTCTTGTTTCAGGTAACGAGAAAGGATATTTGTACGCACCGTTCTGAATATAGTTTGGTTGCCATCCCCATCCCCAATCACGGTTAGGATCGTATTGAAATGTGTAACCATCTTCATTCACCACACCATCGCCATCATTATCTTTTCCTTCAAGACCAAGAATTTCATAATCGCCTTGTTCTTCCGGTCCTACCTGTATCATGCGTCGTGGATCAGATGGGTCGATGCGGTAACGTCCTGTTGAACTTTTGCGGCGCATCATCAGTATTTCATTATCACCATCAAGATCATCATAACCATCTTCGTCAACCAAACCATCACGGTCGTTATCAACAGGAATTACACCGGAACGTGGGCTGCTGCCTGTATTGGGTTCGTGAAAATAACTGTCACGCCCATCAGGGTTAATCGTTGGAACAATATAGAATACTTTATCGGCCAGCAGTTCCTGTATAAAGCGTGTGTCTTTAAATGTTTCAGTTAAATACCAGGCAGTGTATAATGAAAATTCAGCGCCTTGTACTTCGTTAGAGTGAATATTCCCGTCGATATACATACCTGGTTTTTGATCTGCATTTCCTTTTTTGAAATCAGTAACAGTGAGGCACCAGATATCACGGCCTTTAAATGATTTGCCGATCGATTGCAGCTTTGCAAGATCGGGATGTGCCGCTGCAATTTTTTTCAGGATTTCTGTAATACCTGCATGATCGTAATAACGGTTCCAGCTAACCGCAACTTTTGGTGTGGCTGGTGAACCTGCTGCTTTAAATATCTGATCGGCATTTTGTGCAGTTGCAAACAGGCAGGAAAAGCTGAATGCAGTTGCAGCGATATATTGTTTAATAGAACGTTTCATTGTTTTCTTGTTTGGAGTGAACATTAAAGTGTAACCTCAATTGTTTTGCTGCCTGTAGTTGGGCTGCCTGCTTCAATGCTGAGCTTACCATTGCCTTTAATGAGCCAGCTTAATTGTGTTGAGCCAAACCCTTCCAGTGCATTGAGCAGTTGTATTTTCTTTCCGCTGATAATAGATTGGGTGCTGCTGTTGTTCACTTTTACATTAATACGTTTTACCCAGTAGCTGCGTTCTCCTACTTTCGAATGCGATGGAAGAGCGCCTTTGTTGATCACATCAACAGTAATTCTTGTTAACCCATTTGCCAGCTTTTCTGTTTTTACATTTATGATATCCACTTCAGGCTGTGCCGCTGCAAGTTTTACCAGGAAGCTGCTATGTTTCTTTACAAGATCAGGAACAAGCGAATAGGGAGGCGTATGCAATACAAACGGATCAATACCGCCCACTTCTACTTTCTGATCAGGAAAATCGGGATGCTGAATCGTTTTCCATTCGGTAAATACATTGCTGATGTTTTGCTGGCCTGCCCAGCGCAGATAATTTGCAGCAGCATCTTCAACTGTAAATGCTTTTTCATTTTTTGTTGAATCAGGTTTTGTTTTTGGTACCCACCAGCCCGGCGTGCTGAAACTGAAACGGCCATAATGATAGTAGCCCCATGATAAGAAATCGCCACCGGTTGCTGCAGAAGCAGGTGCATCTTTTAATGCAACTGATTTATTGTAGATGTCAGAAACCAGGCTGTTCACTTTTGTATCGGGCTGGAGCCAGCCTGCAAGAATAGGAGCGTTTGCTGTTTGCGGATTAAATGTGTAAGCTGTGCTGAGATTGTTGTTACTGCTGAAACTGACAACAGCATATACGTTAAAGCGTTCAAACAATTCATCAAGCAATGCCCTCGTTTCTTTTTCGGATGCAGGAAATTCGCCCGCACCTTGTGTAAACGACGGATGTTTGAAACTGAGATTTTTATTGAACCAAACGCCGCCTTCGCCATCTTCATTAAATGTGCCGTCTTTGTCATTATCCTTTCCTTCGCTAAACAAAAGATAATTTCCTTTTTCACCTTTGCTTACATCTGCTCTGATCAACACTCTTGGGTCGTTTGGATGAACACGGTGTGTACCCACCGGCGATTCAACACGCATCCAGGTGATCTTTCCATTGCCATCAAGATCATCGTAGCCATCTTCGTTGTTTTTACCATCACGGTCATCGTCAGTTGAAACAGCATTACCCTGGCGTTCATAACGCAGCGATGCAAAGTATTGTTCCATTGCATCCGGACTCATATTCGGAAAAATATAAAACGTTGTTTTGTTGAGCAGATTTTTAATACTGTCGCTGGTAATACCCAACAGTAAGTTTTCTGCAAAACCAATGGCAAGCTCTGTGCTTAGTGGAGCATGTCCTTCTACACCACCAACAACTGCTATCGCTGGTTTTGTTTCCGTATTGCCGGAGCCAATGGTGATTTGCCAGATGTCTTTGCCGCCGTTTGTTTTTGTAAGCGATTTTACTTTTACCCATTTCGGATGGACTTTTGCCAGCGCCTGTATACGATTTGTTTGCGTGGCAAAATTACTGTAGCCGGATTGTGCGGAAAGACTGCTATACACAAACAGTCCTAAAATGCACACAAGCATTTTGTTCATGATGAAGTATTTGTTTTGGTAGCCGAATATACTGAAAACAGCTCCGTTATGAACTGCTTTTGATGAATGGCGAAAAGAGGTGATAAAATGTTGTTACCTGAACTTAGCAGAAATAGTGTAACAAACCTTATCGTTGATGCGGTAAAATATTTCGTTGTTTACTTTTCTTGCACGACGCAGATTACGACGGTCGAGCAGTACACCTTTTTCATCGTAGTACTGTGGTTGACTGTAAAACGTAAGAATGAAATATTTTTCGGGAGAAAATGGCGCACGGAGCGATTTGTTACGGATAGACATGAACGTAAGTAAACGCTTTTCTCCTGCAACATAGTAGTCGAGTTTGTTCACCCATGTGCAATTTGCCTGTTTCATATACTGCAATAAATAGGCAGTAGCAGTAGTATCGTATCCGTATTTATGTAAACTGTCGTAGAGTGATGGATCGCTCAGGTTAAATTCATATACATAACGGATACTGTCGGTTTTCATTTCAATCAATACATGCCTGAATTGTTCATCGGTAAAACCAAGCGATAGAAGTTTTGGCTGTGCAATATGGCTATAGACCGCTTCAATTCCTACAATGTCTTTTTCATGTTCGTTGTAATAATTTACAGGAAACTGCCGTGAAACAGCACAGCTGCTGAACAGTAGTACAAGCAGCAACAGATAGCTGATATGTTGAACGAATGATTTCATGATCTCTTTCTTACACTCCAGCTGACACCGAAGAGTAAACGTTTAAATGCACTTAATTCTATTTGGCGTTGTGTTTTAAAGCCGGCATCCCAGTACGTCATGGTGATGATGCCGTTTTCTTCTGAAATATTTTTCAGGATTACAAAATGAGTAGGGATGTGCTTCTTCACCTTCCTGTGATTTTTGCGCCGGAGAATGCTGTTGTTGAGATAAAGAAACACTTCGCCCATTTCTAATTTATGCTGCAGAAACTGAACTGGCTCTTTCAGTTTCAACCGTATAAGATCATACCCCACACTTTGTATCTCGGCTTTCATTGTTACCCTCAGCATGTCGTTGAACTTTGATAGATTGGTGGCTGCCCACAATCCCAAT
>JAACZX010000140.1 GCA_009996555.1 Chitinophagaceae bacterium
GCCTTCCACTTTCAACGAACCATTGCTGTTAACTGTAATTTTTGTTTTTGACATGTTGCTTTTTTAAAATTCAAAATGAGCTGCAAATAACCGTCAATTAAACAGAAAAGCAGTATTAAACTTATTTACAGATAGTGGCTTTAAGGCAGAAGTTTGTTTGCCGGCAAACGGAACCTCGTCCCGGTAAAACAAGGGCACTGTTTGCTGAACTGCCCACAGAAAGCCTGTCGGTTTTTTACGTCTGATACGCTCTATGTACGCTTTATCTACGCTCTATCTACGCTTTATCTACGGAGTATCTGGGGGGATTGGGAGTTGGGGGATTGGGATTTGGGAGTTGGGAGTTGGGAGTTGGGAGTTGGGAGTTGGGGATTAGGAATTGGGTGGTTGGGATTGATGTGACCCGTCCTAAAATAACTATACAGGTTTTTACATAAATCCTGGTCAGCTTATACAATTAGCATTTTCAGTTCTGAAATTGCTGTGTAACTGCTTTTGATGGCCTCCTTTATTTCTGCAGTTATTTTTTGTACATTCAACGTATCCTGCTTTCCTTTTTTCATGTACTAATTCTTTTACAATGACCAAACTAACGACTACACTCCTGTTGTGTGTGCTGTGTTGTACCGTAATGGCACAACAACCTTTGCCGACTGATTATTTGCAGAAAGAATTTCATAAAGGCAGACGTGAGGCGCTGCGGAAAATGATGCCCGCCAATTCAGTAGCGGTCATTTTTGCTTATCCCGAGCGGGTGTTTTCGAAAGATGTAAACTATGCCTATCACCCCAACCCCGATCTGTATTATTTCTCTGGCTATAAAGAGCCGAATGCTGTGCTGCTCATTTTTAAGGACATGCAGCAAGGCACCGATGGCGCATACAACGAATTATTTTTTGTACAGAAACGAAATGCATTGATGGAGCGGTGGTCGGGCAGACGTTTGGGTGTGGAAGGCGTAAAAACACAATTGGGTTTTACACATGTGTACAACGATGAACAGTTTGCAGATCATCCGCTTGATCTCAAACGGTTCAGTCATGTGTTGTATGATGCGTTTCCTGATGATGCCGGAGCGGGGATGCTTCAAACGCTTATCGATGCATTTAAGCGGAAGGCAGGTATCCAAAAGAGTATGAGCAAGTACCTGATTGAAGACTATACCGTTCTGTTAAAGTATTCTTCAGTGGCGAATATTGCAGCAAGAGTAAACCGGTTTAAATCCAGGATGGAGCAGTTACAGGATGAAGAATACAAAAAAGATCCGCTGCTGAATGAACTTATTCAACAACCGGATTCGGCCACATTTGTAAACGTGATTGCGCAACTGCAACAAAAGTCGTTTGAGTCGTATGCATATAATGAGCTGGTGGGTTTACTGCGTGAAATAAAAACGCCGGAAGAACTGGTGCTGATGCGTAAGTCGAGTTATTACTCGGCCATTGCGCATGTAGAAGTGATGAAAGCCATTCATCCTGCTATGTCGGAAACAGAACTGATGGGTACATTTGAATATATTCATAAGAAGTATGGTGCTGAAGGTGAAGGTTATCCGCCCATTGTAGGTGCTGGCGCCAATGGCTGTATCCTTCACTATATTGAAAACAATGTTACACAGGTGAACAATCAACTGGTGCTGATGGATGTGGCATCGGAGTACCATGGTTATTCATCCGATGTAACACGCACTGTGCCTGCTAATGGAACGTTTACAGCTGAACAGCGGGCTATTTATCAACTGGTGTTAGAGGCGCAGGAAGCTGTGTTTACACTTTGTAAAGAAGGAACGCCTTTCCCGCAATTAAATGCAAAGGCTACTGAAGTGCTTGCCAACGGATTGGTAAAGCTGGGTATTATCAAGGATGTGAAAGAGGTGGGTCAGTATTATATTCATGGCGTGTCGCACCACGTGGGACTTGATGTGCATGATAAATTTTCGAGCACGGTCTTAAAAGAGAATATGGTGATAACTGTTGAACCGGGTTTGTATATCCCAAAGGGAAGCAACTGTGATCCGAAATGGTGGGATATTGCTGTGCGTATAGAAGATGTGGTGGTGATTGGAAAAACAAGCGGCGAAAATATTTCAGCTGCTGCCCCAAGAACCATTGATGCAGTGGAAAAAATGGCGGCCAAAAAGAGTAAGCTGAGTGAACTGCAGTTGCCGGCATTTCAATAATGTGCAGCATTGACTAACAAATGAAATGCTGTTGCTAAATGATGATCGCATAGCTTATTACAAAACAGGAACTTCAGTTTGCTGATTCCCCGACGCAATCTGGACAGAATTAATTGGCATCAAATGATCTACTGAGGTGGAGCACCAGGGCCAGTTGGGATTCGTAAGTGCAGTTGCAGGTGGCAAGATCACCTATGCCATTTGGTGCAGCACAATCCGATAGCGCAAGCTGGGTACATACTATCAGTACACGGTTCATTTGTTCTTACCTGATGGCGGTTGTATTCGCCGGTTTAACTATTTTTTTCTGAATTGGTATTATTCCCGTTTGTCATTGTCTTAAGTATGTAACATTGAACAAGGGCTTACAACAGATTTACGACCATCGTAAGAAAAAACTGAAAGGAATGATGAAACAACTGTTTGCAGGATTGGTGCTGCTTTTACTATTCGTCTGTTCATGCAAGAAAAAACCAGCCGGAAATACAGGTGAAGGGCCTACTCCCCCAATTGCAGAACCTGCTCCTTTAAAATCTGCAGCCACATATCCCATCGGGGCTGCAGGCAGTCATTTCTCTTTTATGAATACGGCCCTTTCATCGGCCATCCTAAAAAGAGATTTTAATGCCATTACGTTTGAAAATGAAATGAAGAACAATGCCATCGTCAATTCTTCAGGTGCCTATAATTTTACAACAGCCGATGCTATGGTAGCCGCAGCACAGGCAGCTAATTTGCAGATACACGGTCATGTATTGGCATGGCATGCACAAACACAAGGAGGCTATTACAGAAGTATCTTATCGGCAGCAGCACCCAGTGCAACGAACCTGTTGCAGAATCCGGGTTTCGAAAGTGGCGATGCAACAAGTTTTACTGCTTTTACAGTTTTGAACTCGGGCAACCCTGCGGGTACAGCAACGATTACTGTTGGTGCAGGTGCTTCGGAAGTACGCACAGGTACACGCTCCTTAAAAGTTGTGAACCCCACCGCTTATGGTAACGAACATTGGCGGGTGCAGGTAGCTTCTGATGCGGTTACACTCGAAGTGGGTAAGCAATACCAAATCAGTTATTGGGTAAAGGCGTTAACGGCAAATGGTTCTATCCGTTTATCAACGCAACCGTCGGCTTTGTACCAGGCCGATCAAACAATTGGCAGCAACTGGCAGCAGGTTACCTGGCTTATTACCGCCAATACCGCACAAACACGTATTGTGTTTGATTTAGGCAACAGCAGCAATACCTACTTCATTGATGATGTAAGTGTGAATGAAATGATCGGTGGCGGCAGCTCAGGCAACAATTATGCAAAGGTGGACAGTTTACTTAAGACAACGATCTATACCATTGCCGGTCATTTTAAAGGCAAGGTGAGAGGCTGGGATGTGATCAATGAAATGTTTGCTGATGGGCCGGCAGGTGCCATACGCAACGCAACCAATACTGCCAATGCTACCAACAACGATGTGTTTGTGTGGAGTGAATACCTGGGCCGGGATTTTGGCGTGAAAGCTTTTAAGTACGCAGCAGAAGCAGATCCGCAAGCCAAATTGTTTATTAATGATTATAATCTTGAGTTCTCCACTGCCAAGCTCGATTCGCTGATTGCATACGTGAATGAAATAAGAGCAAGAGGTGCAAAGGTTGATGGTATTGGCACGCAGATGCATGTGAGCATTAACAGCAGTAAAACACAAATCGATAATCACTTTATCAAGCTTGCTGCAACGGGTTTACTGGTGCATGTATCGGAACTGGATATTGGTGTTAATACCAATAACGCAGCCAGTGTTGTTTTTTCTGCCGACATGGAAAATGCACAAGCCGATATGTACAACTATATCGTTACTTCTTATATGCGGTATGTACCGAAAGCACAACGTTATGGAGTAACCATTTGGGGTACGCTGGATAACCAAAGCTGGCGTTATAAGAGCGGTGCAGATTACCCGTTGCTTTATACTGCAACAGGTGTAAAGAAACGGGCATACGAATTTGTGTTGCGTGCATTGCAATCGGGTTTGTAATATTTTTCTGTCTACCGGGTTATAAATAACAATGCACGGTTTGATTGATCGATGATGTTCGTTGACTGGCGCAAGAATGAGGCGCTGGCCTGAGCTAAGCTTCTTGTGCCTTGCCACATAATTGAACAAAAAGTTTATGCAGTATGCTATTCAGGCACAAGAAGCCAACACACAAAACCTACGCCTCATTCTTGCGCCAGCGTTACTATACTTGGACCAGATGGGGGCTATACAGGTTGATTTTGTTTTGCCGGAAAGCCGGGAAGGCGGGACGTAAGACCGGAATCGTTAAACTTTAAGCGAATGCTTGTTGTATATACCTTTTGTTGGTTTCTTCAAAACTGATTGAACTTGGTTTGCAGGTTGTATATGTCCTTTTATCCGGGTGCATGTAATCCCTAGATGGCAAGTATGCTACCCGATTTGACAGCGTTGTATCACCTCTTTCAACTACTTGACAGCAAACGGAAGCGAGACTCGTGTTGCATAAACTTTTTAATCGACTGAATTAAAAAAAGGTATTTAGTGAGTACCAAATTGATCTCACCTTACGGGTGTACAAGCACCCTCTGCTTAAATAGTTATAAATGTTGTGCATGCACAATTATTCGTTCTTTTGTCTTGACACAAAAGAACCAAAAAGTCAAGACGGAACATATTACCCCCATGTTCCGTCGGGAAGCCCTGATTAAACTTCTTTACTACTGTGGTGAATAGCACTACTGCTTACACGATCATCCTATGTGCTGCAGTACGATTGGTATTAAACAGCTTGCGTAGACAGGGGTATCAGGATTTTTTGGCTTGGTTGTATATATCCTTATTCCTGTGCAGATATTTTTCCACTCTTTTTTGACAGCGTTGATATACCTCTCACACAAGTTCACCAGCATTTCAGTACGAGACTCGTTGTATCAACTTGTCTTATAGGTTGGTGTCTTCACCAACCTACGCAAAATCATAATTGCTGGTTGGTGAGGACACCAACCAGTAAAAAAATCAAGGAGTTTGCAAAGGAACCATTAACGTTTAATGAAATTGTATTTATTGGTAACAGTATTACAGAAGGCGGAAAAGACTGGAGCAGCCAGTTTGGCATTGCTCATATCCGTAACAGGGGAATTTCAGGCGATGTTACGGATGGTGTACTCAAACGTTTAGATGAAATTATTTACTTCAAACCAAAAGCTGTTTTTATTTTAATCGGCATTAATGATCTGTTCAGTCTACATCATACTGAAGATAACCGTGCACTTGAGTATGAAAAAGTTGTTCCATCAGCTGAGTATATTGCAACGAACATCTTGAAAATTGCAAAGAAAATTCACAGAAAATCGCCCACTACAAAGATCTATGTGCGCACATTGCTGCCCACCAGGAGGGCTTTTTTGAAAGACGATATTCTTTTGATCAACGAACTCATTAAAAAAAATACGGCGAAAGGCTATTACCAGGTGATCGACCTGTACACTCATTTTGCAGACGCCTCCGGTGAATTGATGCAGGAGCTTACCAAGGACGGCGTTCATTTAAATGAACAGGGTTATGAGAGATGGGTGCAATTTGAGAAAGCCATTATTGAAGGTTTGGGAAATCATGTACTGTAATTTGCAATCACACGAAAATTGAAAACAAATGCGGAAACTATGCCTTTTTATAGCAACAAGTTTAGACGGTTACATTGCAAAACCCAACAACGATCTTAGTTTTTTAAAGCTTGTTGAAAAGGAAGGAGAAGACTATGGTTATGCTGAATTTACATCCAGCATTGATACAATTATTCTTGGCAGAAAAACCTATGATTATGTGCTGAAAGAAATCGGCACATCGCATTACGACAATGGGGATCGTGATGTGTACGTCATTACAAGAACGGAACGGCCACAACAAGGCAGAACCATTTTCTATACCGGAAACATAGCAGCGTTGATCAACCGCCTGAAGAGTGAACAAGGAAAAAATATTTATTGCGATGGTGGTGCGGAACTAATAGATGCACTGTTGCAACAGGACTTAATCGACGAAATGATCATTTCAATTATCCCGGTTTTAGTAGGTGATGGCACAAGACTTTTCAAGGACGGAAGACCTGAACAAACACTTGAATTCATCGAGGCAAAAACATTTGAAACGGGATTAACACAACTGCATTACAAACGAAAAAAAGAATAACTAACCAGCGGCACTTGTTTTATACTGAGAGTTTTTTTTGCCCCTGCCCTTGTTGTGTGGCCTCACCAACAAGGGATTTTTGTTTTGAATGAATACTTGCGGCTTTGCAAAGAATATATTGACGAAAGAAAAAATAAGTTGTTTTCAAT
>JAACZX010000530.1 GCA_009996555.1 Chitinophagaceae bacterium
AGGTTTGAAAAAATACCGTGAAATGACAACCGCTGAAGGTCTTGATCATGATCAGAAAGTGGGTGCTATTCAAAAAGAAGTTGAAGAAGCAACTGCTCTTGAATTACCAATGTTGTCTAAAAACCTGGTATTCTTATCTACTATCACTTCTCTCGCCACATTGATCGCCCTGTTAGGTACTGTATTAGGTATGATCCGTTCTTTCGGAGCCTTAGGTAGCGAAGGTGGTGGTGGTGATGCAAGTGCACTTGCGGTAGGTATCTCTGAAGCCCTGTATAACACGGCATTGGGTATCGGTACTTCATCTTTTGCGATGATCATGTACAATGTGTTTACAACTAAGATCGACTCTATCACTTACGGTATTGACGAAACAAGTTTCACATTGACACAAAGTTTTGCTACTCAGTACAAATAATCTTACACCAGCCGTAAATACGGCTGACCAGTGTATGGAATTTTGTTGAAACTGAATCTAATAATTCAAAACTTTCAAGATAGTGTCAAAACTTAATAAAATAGCCAAGAAGAGTACATGGGTAGATATGACAGCCTTCGTGGATGTGTCGTTTCTGATCCTTACATTCTTCATGTTGGCAACGAAGTTTAAACCACCAGAAGTGGTGAAGATTGAAAATCCAAAATCTGTTTCTTCGGATAAAGTAGCAGACAAGGATGTATTCAAAGTAACGTTTGATAATGAAGGCAGGGTGTTTATCAGCTTTAGCGCCGATAAAGAGGGCAGAGAAAATGCTCAGCTCACTGCAGAAGTTTTAGGCAGGCAAAAAGGGTTGAACTTATCGCCTGCTGAAATTTCAACCTTCATCAAGTTTTCAGCCGGAGGTATTGGTGTTCCTGTAGGTCAATTGAAAAGCTTTTTGGCTTTAAGTGACGAAGACTACAAGAAATTCAAACAACCTGGTATTCCTGTAGCAGATACATTAAATAATCAGTTGAACGATTATCTGAATGCATTAATTACAGGAAAAGGTGGCAAAAAGCCTGCAAACATTATGCTTAATGGTGACAATGCAACGAAATATCCTTACTTTAAAAATGTACTTACTGCATTTAAAAAGAATGGCATCTTCTCGTTCAAACTCATCACTGCTATGGAAGGTGTACCCGTGGGAACACCACTTTACCAGAAGCACAATGCTGAAGCTAAATAAAGACCACGCATACTTTAACTTTTTAAAAATTGAACAATGGCAGATTTAGGACAGGATTCCGGTGGTGGTGGCCATAAGAAAGGCCCGGGGGTCAAGAAGCAGGCCCGCAAAGATGCCCGTGTTGACATGACACCCATGGTGGATCTTGGGTTCTTGCTCATTACGTTCTTCATCTTTACCACAACCATCAGCAGCCCTAAAGCGTTTAAGCTGAACGTTCCTGACGATAGCGCCAAGGACGAAGAACAAACGCAGGCAAAGGCTTCAGGTGCGTTTACGGTAATGCTCAGTAAAGAAAACCACGTATACTATTACGAAGGACAATTACTGCCGGACGGATCAAACTTTAAATCATCAAACTTTAAAGAAATCCGCTCTGAGTTGTTACGTAAAAAGCAGAATACACCAGAAAAGGATTTTGTAGTGATCATTAAGCCAAATGATGAATCGAACTACAAAAACGTGGTAGACATGTTAGATGAGATGCAGATATTGGAAATTAAGCGTTACGCCATTGTGGATATTGCCGAAGGTGAAAATGCCCTGATCAAGATAACCGAAGGCAGTGCAGCAGCTGGCGGACAATAACGTATGGAATTTTAAACAATCCGCATCTAATACTAAACACAACTGTTAATTATGGAAGTAAATAAAATACTAAGCGCCGATTTTCTTGATATCCTGTTTGATGGCAGGAACAAGGAATATGGTGCTTACGAACTCCGCAAAAATTACCAGCGCAGGTTAACTATTGCATTGTTGATTACAGCAGGCGCAGCTTTGTTGATTTTTCTCAGTGTAATTGTGGGTCGCAGCGTAGGTAAGGAAGACAAAAGCAAGGTGAAGGTGCAGGATGTAACCTTGGCCGACATTAAGCAGGAAGAGCCTCAAAAAATTGAGCCACCTCCCCCGCCTCCTCCAAAACAGGAGCCACCAAAAATTGAAATCACGAAGTTTACTCCTCCCAAAATCGTAGAAGACGAAAAATTTGAGGAGAAGAATGAAGTGAAAGAACAGGAAGAAATTACCAACGTAGGTAAAATTGACCAGGAAGGTATTAAGGATCCCGAAGTTGTGAATCCTCCAAAAGTGGAAGAAGAAACAAAAGTAGTAGAGGCTCCTAAAGAAGATCCTAACCAGGTATTTACCAAAGTGGAAGTTGAAGCCCAGTTCCCCGGTGGTGAAGGTAAATGGAACCAATATGTGCAACGTGAGGTTGAAAAGAATATTGACGACCTCGTGGATGACGGCCAGGCCGGTACATGTGAAGTTCAGTTCATCGTGGATAAAGAAGGTAACGTAAGTAACGTGGAAGCATTAACCATGAAAGGTTCTAAACTGGCTGAAGTAGCGGTGAACGCTATCAAGCGTGGACCCAAATGGATTCCAGCTATCCAAAACGGCCGCCAGGTAAAAGCGTGGCGTCGTCAAAAGATTACGTTCCGTCTGCCCGACGAGCAACCTTAATACGACCTTTTCAAGAAGGAATATACAAGCAAGCTCCCCATCGGTTTACCGATGGGGACTTTTGTTTTTAGCCACTCCTGATTCCGTTTTCATTGTATGGAATTGAATGTATTTAACATCTTAATGAAAACAATACTTATGGCTGCAATAGAAAACACTTCCGGTAAAAGAAACATCCGCATCGACTTTGCTCCTATGGTTGACCTTGGATTTCTGCTGATCACTTTTTTTATTTTTACAACTTCATTATTGGAACCAAAAGCATTTGGTTTGCATTTGCCTGATGCAGGAGATGGTACATTGTCTCCCTTATCATCCACCATCACCCTTACCATGCATGCAAATGGTGCTGTTGATTATCTGGAAGGAAATGAAACAAACGTGCTTGCAAAAGGCACAGCATTTCTTTATGGCAAACCATCGCTGCGTGAGCACCTGCTTGAAAAGCGTAAGCGTATTATTGCACAAACAGGAAACGATGAACAGTACACAGTGGTGATTAAGCCAACCGCACAAACCAATTACAAAGAAGTGGTAGATGTGCTGGATGAAATGACCATTACCGGCATTAAAAAATATGTACTGATGGATGACAAACCTTAAGCCAATGCGGCTATTCTCCTGTATCGGGTTATTTTTGCAGCATGCTTGGAAAATTATCTGGTTGGGATGATACAATTGTTGCGCTTGCAACACCGCATGGTATTGGAGCTATCGGCGTAATTCGGTTAAGTGGTCCTAAAACAATTGATATTGTGAACCGCTTATTTCCTTCAAAAGATCTTACGAAACAGGCATCACATACAATTCATGTAGGATTATTGAAGGACGAAGAAAAGGTGCTTGATGAAGTTGTTGTATCGCTGTTTAAAAATCCGAAAAGTTATACGGGTGAAGATGTGATTGAAATTTCCTGTCATGGTTCTCCATTTATACAGGAGCAGGTGATCAATACTATTGTAAAATATGGTGCCCGTTTAGCAAAACCAGGCGAGTTTACACAAAGAGCTTTTCTGAAAGGTAAACTTGATCTTACGCAGGCTGAAGCTGTTGCCGACCTGATTGCAAGCAACACTGAAGCATCACAAAAAACAGCATTGCACAATATACGTGGCGGCTTTTCCACTGTTTTAAAAGAGTTGAGAGAGCAATTGATTTCCTTCTCCGCATTGATTGAACTGGAACTTGATTTTAGCCAGGAAGATGTGGAATTTGCAGATCGTTCAAAATTTCATGAGCTTATCCAACGTTCACAGAAAGTAACTGCTGAGCTGTTGCAATCATTTCAGTTAGGAAATGTTATTAAGAACGGAGTGAGCGTGGCAATCGTTGGCAAACCGAATGCAGGTAAATCAACTTTGCTGAATACATTATTGAATGAGAACCGTGCTATTGTAAGTGACATAGCAGGTACAACAAGAGATACCATTGAAGAAGTGTTGAATATTAACGGCATCATTTTCCGGCTCATCGACACGGCAGGTATCCGCAAAAGTACAGATGCCATTGAAGTGATAGGTGTTGAAAAGAGCATGGAAAAAATGCAGCAGGCCGATCTTGTACTTTATCTTTTTGATGTGAATGCTGAATCGCAAACAGAATTAGAAACGGCATTGCTGCAGGTGCAACAACAGAATAAAAATTACCTGCTCATCGGAAATAAAGTAGATGTGATGGGAGAGGATGCTGCACAACAAAAATTCTCCGGCGATGCGGTGTTGTTTATTGCTGCAAAGTCGCACAAACATATTGATGTATTGAAGGAGCGGTTGGTTGATAAAGTTGTGCAGGGAACAGTGCAAACCGAAAACACGATTGTTACCAATGCACGGCATTATGCAGCATTGCAGGAAGTAGAAAAATCGCTTAACGATATAAAGACAGGGCTCGATAATAATTTACCCGGCGATCTGCTTGCATTAGACATTCGCCGTTGCCTGCATTTTTTAGGCGATATAACTGGAGAGATCACAAACGAGGACAGGCTGGATTATATTTTTAGCAAATTCTGTATCGGCAAATAAAAAGCGTCGCCTGAAAAAGCAACGCCAAACCAAACCAACTGCATGAGAAATAATCAGGGCAGATCAATACTTCGGATGGTCCATTCATTTGTGATGGTTCCATCGCCATATTTATCCCAAAAGACCACTTTTATTTTGTAATTTTTTTCCCATTCCATGGGCTTGCCCGTGTTAATGGTGCACTTTAATCTTGTAGCTTCATCTTTTGCAAATACATCATTGCTGGCAAACAAATCTTTTTCATCTAAAAGAACAACCCCTTGCTCATCGGTAATGCGTAGAGAACAACCGGCAGACACCTTACCTTTCTTTTCTGAAAGACCACTCACGCCATCATTTATCAATACAAAACTTTCACCAATAGGAATATCTGTATGCCCCAACCGCTCATTATTCATCATTAAAAAAACCGATTCCGGCTTAATGCCCATGTAGCTTGCGGTTAAACCTGTTGTTAGATCTTTTGTAATACCTGTAACCTTTTTTGAAGAGCATGCAGCAAGAAGGAGAAAAACAGAGAGGCAGAATGCAGCCGGCAACAGAGCCACCGGCTTAACAATCGTGCAGGTTAAAAACTGAAAGGTGTTCTTCAGCAACATCTGGTTATTAAAACGCTTATTATTCTGCTGCGTGTGCATAAGGTGTTTTTCGTTGTTCGTTCAACGATGTAAAAATGCAACAGTTGAAAACGAAATAAAAACTTTAAACAGCAAATTGCAGAATAGAATTGTCGAAGTGTGGTAAAACGCAGCTAAAGCGATTGTTTAATCGGCAAGTATTTCCTGGATGGCTTCTTTTGTAAGTGGTTTTACAAAAACTTTTTTCACCGTAGGAAATTCTTTTGCTTTCACGGCATCTTCGTTATAAACGGAAGATGTATAGAGATATACGTTTGAATTGAATTTGCTGCGATGTTCCAGTTGATCAATTTTACGCAGGAACTCCCAGCCATCCATCAACGGCATATTAATATCAAGCAGGATAATATCGGGCAACTGCTGATTTTGTTGCAGTTTTTCATTCAGCAGTTGTAATGCATCTTTCGGATCGGTAAATGAATCAATGCTAACAGTTGAAAGGTGCATGGAAATAATTTCACGGCTCAGGAAGTTATTGATGTCATCATCATCAATCAACATGATATATTTCGATTTGTTTTTCATGCCTGCCTTTCTTTTTTTAACAACTGTATGATAAATGTAGTGCCCTGGTTAATGTTACTGTTGATCCTGATACTGCCATTGAGTGCTTCCAGTTGTGTTTTCACAATGTAAAGTCCCATGCCTTTACCATCAATACCTGCATGAAAACGCTGGAACAGATGAAATACCTTGTCGCCATATTGAGCAAGGTCAATACCGCTGCCGTTATCAGCAAACCTGATCTCGTAAAAATCTTTTACTTCAGCTGACGTAATGGTGATCACCGGTGTAACTCCCTTTTTGCGGTACTTTACGGCATTGGTAAGCAGGTTTTGGAAAATGCTTCTGATGATCCGTTTTGAAAACCACACTTCAGGTGTATGAAAATTTGTATTGATGATTGTGCCGGTACTGTTGATTTGTTCACTGACAGATGCAATAACTGTTTTAAGTTCTGCTTCCAGCACTACCGGTTCCATTTTTTCATTTGCAACTGTTCTGAATGATAGAATTTCATTTACATCATTCAATGTGTCATTCAATATAGCAATGCATTCCTTGATCTTTTCGAAATAGATTTTATTATGTTCATCAAGATGCTCCTGTTTAAATAAGCGTGAAAGACTAAGCAGGTTTGCCACCGGAGCACGAAGGTTGTGTGATGTGATGTAGGCAAATTGCTGCAGCTCATTATTTCGTTTAAGCAGCGTTGTAGAAAGTGTAC
>JAACZX010000531.1 GCA_009996555.1 Chitinophagaceae bacterium
GGATTATACACAAACTGTTCAAGAAATGCTTCCAGGTCTTCTTGAGCCCCACCGGGTGTAATACCGTGCGGCACTTCGATAACACATGGCACATTACCAATACTACCGCAATTGGTTTCAATTCCCGTTTGACTGTAAAAATCTGGATTTATTATTTCCTGATCATTACTGCCGATATAGTACCAAATGGTGATGGATACATTCTTTTTCACATTCGTTGATTGATATACAAATGCAAAACAGATTGCTGCGGTAAGTATAACCGCAATAAGGAGGACTATCTTTTTCATAATTA
The DNA here is from genome assembly GCA_009996555.1 of Chitinophagaceae bacterium. Classification (GTDB taxonomy): domain Bacteria; phylum Bacteroidota; class Bacteroidia; order Chitinophagales; family Chitinophagaceae; genus Lacibacter. The sequence goes on from JAACZX010000531.1 coordinate 296, forward strand.
AACATTTTGATTAAAAATATTACTTATTCTGTTTCAGGTTTCCAATATCTCCCTGCTATCGTACTATGGCCTAAGCAGAAAGAACAGTAACCTTATTCCAATAAAAAAGAACCACGTCATAAAAATTATTTAATACATACAGAAAAGCATACAAGGCTTGGTAATTGAATAGCTGCGGCAGATGATTTAAACAGTCTCTTGATTACAAGATGGAAACAGGGAACCTATCAACCTTACACATTCGTTTCAAAACAGGAAGCACTGCAAATTATACTTACAGAAAGAAGAAAGCAATTGTTAATGCGTTGCCTTCGCTGGATGGACATTAAACGATTAAACAAAGAGGGACACAATATTAGCCTGCGTAGAATAATTAACTCACAGGAATATGTTCTTGAACCTAACTCTCCGAAGTTTGCTCTACCAATCCCCGATGATATTATTACTATGACCGGGATGCAGCAGAATCCAAGGTAATAATGAAGGGAGGGTTTCTTAGCCCTCCCTTTTTAATCTATAACGTCTTTCTGCTAATTGCTTCTGTTAACAATTCGCTCGGTTCGTTTTCAAACTGTTCAAGATATGCCTCCAGGTCATCTTCAGCCCCACCGGGTGTCATGTTATCAGGTACATTTATTGCACAGGGCACATTCCCGCTGTCACCACATCCTGATTGCGAACCGGTTTGGCTATAAAGCCCTGGTGTAGTAATACCCTCATCATCAGTACCGTTGTAATACCATACAGTTGTTGTCAAAACTTTGCTGCTTGCTTTTGAATTGTTTTGCGCAAGTACAAAACCGATAGCTGCAGTAATCACTGCTGCGGTAAGAAGAACAATCTTTTTCATAATTAGACATTTAGGTTAAAAAATTTACTTACTCTTTTCCAGGTTTTCAGTTCCCCCTGCTGCATCACTATGGCCCTAGTAAAGCAGTGATTCTATTGCAATAAAAAGTTAAACTCATCAGTGTGTTGATGACTGTTTGTATAAGGAGTATTTAATGACAAAATCAACTGTCGTGAAGTCAACTTGAAAGAAGATTGATTTTGCAAAAATTGTATTTCTCATAAACAGCTTTATGAGACCAAGTTCTGAATCAAAAGGGCTTCGTTCCAAAAATACCAATGTCGGTTTCAGGAATTACAACATCGGATTCAGGCATCTGGTTAGTATTCAATTCATTTTGAGGGGAATGATTTGCCGGGAGTTGTACCAAATTTTTCACGGTAAGCAAAAACTAAGTCAGCAGGGCGCCATCCTGTTTCAATAGCAGCATACTTTACAGATTTACCTTCCTGCAAAAGTTCGATTGCTTTTTTTAATCTTTCCTGACGCAAAAAATCATAGGGTCCTAATCCATATATTTTCTTAAACAACCGTTTGAATTTATACTCATTCATCGCAGCTTTCTTTGCCAAATCCGGTATTAAAAAATGCTTCCGGATATCTTTCAAAATGATTGCAGCTGCTCTATTCACATTTAGTATATCTTCTTGGTTGTAATCTTTAAAGTCCTCTTCTTGATTGCTGATTTTTACAAAAAACTTAAATAACAAGTCTTTCACCCGTGAATCAAAATAATCTCTTCTCCACTCGCCTTCATAAGGACAACGTAGAATGTTTTGTATAAAAAGTAACGTTTCAGGGTCATTCCATCCCGGTGTATTCGGGAATTGAATATGGTTATTTTTATCCCGGAAATGAGAAGCTACAATGGGAAATATCGCCAAAAGTTTTTCAACAAAATATTCTGAAAACCATATTGCAAACTTCTGCACGTATTGCTTCACTCCCGGTGTCGAAGTAATCAAGTCTAATGGCGCTTTCAACAACCGCCATTGATTTTCGTATAATTCTAATTTTTGCCCGGAATAAAATTCCTGTAACAAACTACCCTTTAGAAGCATAAGTGAATCAAGTCCTTTGGCAATGCCTTTACTTTCATACTTGAAATATTCTTGTACATCAATAAAACTATACCTGATTCTAAACTCATCCGTGTGATATTCCTGTATGCAAATTGTTCCAAAATCTGATGAGCAGGAGAAAACAGTTCCTCCGGGAAGTCGTACTCCCGGAAAATCCTCAGGCAGTTCGCTGGTCCATTTTAATGGTGCATGAGTGAGTGCATGCAGGGGTTCTTTCATGTGCAGCTGGGTAAATCCTCTCCCGTAAAATAACATTTATAATGCAAAAAGCCACTATTTAGTACAATGACAATTCAAAAAACACAAACAAATACCAGTTGATGATCAGGCGTTTCGTCAACCTTGTACAAGTAGTGCAAGCTCTAAGTATTAAAAAACACACGCCATTTGCATCAAACAAAACAACTTGTATATGTCGATGCAAATTTTAACCAAAGAAGATCTTCACCAGTTCAAAACCGAACTCTTTCAGGAACTACAAACCATTCTCCCTAAAGACGAAAATCTAAAACTAAAACGCTGGCTCAAAACAGACGAAGTAAAGAAGCTACTGAAAGTTTCGCCGGGCACACTGCAAACGCTCCGCATCAACGGCACACTCAGCTACACCAAACTCGGTGGCATCATCTACTATGATTATGATCACATCGAAAAAATTCTCCAACACAATCTCCATCTGGCCACCAAACCCATTGATTCCTGATCATCCTGAGCGAAGTCGAAGGATTGACCATTCACCATTTCTTTTTCATAAGCACATTTTCAAATTATCACATTACCATGCATTCACCATACCGTGGTCGTTGCCATAGCTTAAAAAACAGCAACACCTGCAAGCCAAAAATTTCAGTAACCGAACGTAAAAAAAGAAAGCAGCAAAAGCGTTTAGCTAAAATGTTTCCAGTTTGGAAGTTTTTCCTTCCCTGTTATACAATTACTGTCAGAGAGACTAATGTGAGGAAACCCTATTCACCATTCACCACTCACAATTCACCAAAGTGAATTACATCCGCCACCTCAATGCTTTTTTCACCTGTATCAAAACAGATGACCGGCTTTCATCATCCCATGTAAGTCTGTACATGGCACTGTTTCAATATTGGAACTTCAACCGGTTCAACAATCCTTTTTCCATTTACCGGGAAAACATCATGCAGTTAAGCAAGCTTTCGAAAAACACATACCACAAGTGTGTAAAGGAGTTGCATGAAGCAAAATACATTTACTACCATCCTTCACCTTCAAAGTTTCAGGCCGTCCGTATCAGCATTGTCCGGCTCGATAAAGAAGAAGAACCCAAGACCAGGTACCATCAACTTGATCTCTTCGACGGTATTAAAAACGAGACCGGACGGGTCGCAAACTTGCGACCTGCCAGTACCAATACTAAGACCGATACAGTATCAAATCTGGGACATATTATAAAACCAAACAGTAAAACAGAGAGAAACACACCCTCTCCTGACTTTTTGGAAGAAGATGAAATACTGAAAAAGAAAACTGTTCCCGCCTCTGTCTCAAATCTGGGACACGACACTGAGCGAAGTCGAAGTGCTGTCCAACCAACTCTGAGCGAAGTCGAAGAGTGGTTCACCAGTCATGCATATCCTCATTCCGAAGCAACCAAATTCTTCAACCATTACAAATCCCTTGGTTGGAAAATACAAGGCAAAACACCCATTGAAGATTGGAAGCCGTTAGTAGAAAAATGGATGACCAATGCCAAAAAATGGGAAAACACGACAGAACCAAAATCTGTTAGTCCTCAGTCGAACGAAAAAACAAAAGAGGTACAGTATCTATACGACTGCTTCCTTGAAAACAAAAACATCTTTCATCAAATCACAGAGCAGCATTTCGATCAGTTGCAACTACAGCTCAATGACCAGATCATGCAGCTTGCCCGGCATCAACGCCTTAACCAGGTTGCAGGCACAAATCAATATTCATTAAATCAATTATGGCAAGCTTATCTCAAAGGCAATAGTGAAGATCCTTTACTTATAAAAGACCGACCAAACCTGATCCTCCTTGCGAAACGCATTGCAGTTTTACAACACTTTCATCAACAAAAAACAAACAACCATGAGCATTAAAAATTACACATCGTCAGTAGAAGCAAGCAAATCGATGGCACGTATAGAAGAATTGCTTGTAGAGATCGGAGCAACCAATATCAACAAGCAGTATCAAAACAAACTATGCACCGGCATCACTTTTCTGTTGTATGACCAACAGCTTCAGCAAACACTTCCATTCCATCTTAAAGCACAAACAGAAGAATGTTTCATCATCCTTTGGAAAGACGTTAAACGTCCCCGCCCCGACACTAAAGACCAACTTCAGAAACAAGCAGCCAAAACTGCCTGGAAGATTCTCAGCGACTGGACCGAAATACAATGCAGCATGATTCTTCTCGGTCAGGCCAAACCGTTACAAATGTTCTTACCCTTTGTATACGACATGAAAACAAATGAAACCCTGTTCGAGAAAGTAGCCACCGGCAAAGCAAAACTGTTAATTGGTTAAGTCCACAACTATTTAACTTTACTGTATATGGACGACAAATATCAACTTAATGAATTCCCATCAATTGATGACGATCAATCAATTTATTTTTTATACCTACTCCAGGAGTTCATATCACCTGTTAACGATTTAATTGAAAAAATCACCTCTTCGGAAATAAAAAGCAGAACTACAATGGGTTTAGCCCTGCCAATACTTTTCCGTTTGGTTGAATGTGCTCAATCAACTGCATTACTGCTAATGAAAAACAGAGTAAGAGATGCAAGCATACTTCTACTAAATATTTATGAAATAAGACTAGATGCCATTTACATTTCATTAGATTCTGCAAGAGAAGAGATATGGATCAACTCAAATAAAAAATCTTCTAAACCATGGAAGGTCGCAGTGCAGCAAAAAGAAATTTTTAAAGATCCAGACGAATTAGAATCCGAAAAAAATATCTATAGAAATTTTTCAATGGTAAAGCATGGTAACATCGCAGGCACTCACATGAGCTTTCCTATTTCCTTTAGTAATAACTCCCTAATCTTCGCAGGTAGCCACCCTCGTCAACCGACAGGTCATATTTTTGCATTATGTGGCTTTTTAAACAGTGCAATCTCTGCAATGTTTATCATTCTGGAACGACATAATAACAAGTTCAGCGATGTGGAAAAAGCAATTGAAGAGGCATATGACAAAATAAAAAACACTTCTACTAGCAACATAACAGAACTGATTTATGAATTAGTATTTCGAAAATACCCTGATTTGAAAGACATCGAAAATATCAAGCAACGTTTAAGGATAAATATTGACACTTCAAATGAAGATGAAGGTTTGAAGATCGAAGTAACTGTATTAGAGAAAAAATAATGCAGCGTTCCAAAACCTATAACAAAAAATAAATAATTCGACAAACAAAGGAAACGAATAATCATGTCAATTTGGAATTTACAAAAACTAAATGCATTTATACAGGATCAAGTGGAAGAAAATATCAATCTTGATTATAAAGCGGCTGATGCATTACAGAAAACAGCAGGCAAGAAAACAGAAATTTCAAAAGATGTTTCTGCTCTTGCAAACGCAGCAGGTGGTACCATAATTTATGGAATGATGGAATCTTCAGATAGGAGACATCTACCTGAGAAAATAGATCCGGTTAACAGAATTGAATTTTCAAAAGAATGGCTGGAGCAGGTGATAAACTCTAATATTCAGCCAAGAATAAGCGGAATTGTAATAACACCCGTTACAATTGACGATTCCAGCAACAAAGTTGTCTATGTAGTGGATATTCCGCAAAGTGAAACAGCACACCAGGCTGCTGACAAAAGGTACTATAAACGTTTCAACTTTGAAAGTGTCCCGATGGACGATTATGAAATAAGGGACATAATGAACAGACCTAAACATCCTGATGTAATACTCCACTTTGTAATCGAAAGAAAAAGGCAAAGAGAACATATAACCGGGCCACACTATAATGAATGGGCTGAATACTCCTTACGTGTTGTCATCCGCAATAAAGGAAAAGTGGTCGCAAATTTTGTCAACTTTCATGTTGATTTGCCTCCTTACATTATGTCTGATGATATGGAAAGCCTGCAGCAATCTGATCGCAGAGGTGATTGTATTGAAATTTACGGTGACAACACAGTGAGGGATATTATTGATGTTCAATTAACCCAAGGTGGGTTTATCGATAAATACGGCCCTTCCCGGTTTGACCCGGTTTTGCCGGGTACTGATAGCAGGCCA
>JAACZX010000141.1 GCA_009996555.1 Chitinophagaceae bacterium
AGGTGCAGTTCCTGCTGAAGAACAATTTACAGGATCAGCTTGATAGCAATATGCTTTTTGCGGAGCACCGGTTTCTCCTTCGAGTGTATCAAGACTTTTTTCTCCACCGGGATTCCATTCTAAAATATTCACACCATATTGTATCGGAACAATTTCTTTGTAGCCGTCTTCATATATTACTTCATACCAACCCAGCAGGTCAGGTGTATCAAAAAAGTTGGGAATGTTGAAGTATGCTTTTTGATTACCTGCCGGCAGTGCACTTGCATGAAGAAAGATCAGGCTGCTGACATCTTCATTAATGGAAATATTTTTGACCTGCACAGGCAGCGGACTCTTCTCTTTTCCCTGTGCTCCTACTGCTACAACGCATGGACCGTTTTCCCCAACAGATGAGAGGTTAAACTTTTTAGCCGCTTTTGTTACTTCACCTTTTTTGATAGTTGTAAGATCAATGTTGAACAACGTGTTGTTTCTTGCAACATTGAAGTGTGAAGAGATGTCGATCGGTTCAATTACATTATCATCCTCACTTGGAATGCGTTTGCCGCTTAGTGCTGCTCGAATTGACGGGATCATTTCCCAAACCATTTCAGGAAAATCAATGGCATCGATTGTATGTGATGACCACATGAGATTTGCACAACCAAGGAAATCAAGCATCAGGTCCTTTCCGAAATTAAATTCATTGGTCATAGCCCAAGAAGACGGAGCACCTCCTGCCAGTTTTATCTTTTTTGTACGTTCCTTCCAGTTGCTGATATTGGGTGTAAAGTTGCCATACACTTGTGTAAAGCCCATATCATCCAACTCTTTTTCTTTCAGCTGATCAATCCAGAACCAGTTGAAGATTAAAATATCTTTCGGTATCATTTCTTTTACCACAGCAGGTGGCAATGCACCGGGTGTTTCATATTTTACCCCTGTGGATGATGTTCTTTTCTGTGTTCCTTTTTCCCGCACACTTTCTAAAAGATAATCGCCCCACATGGCCACTTTTATTCCACGTTTAGCAAAATAGCTGTGCAGCTTTTGTACATCCTGTGCAAACAGTTTTGAATAATCTTTGTTTCTGCATAACGGACAAACCTGCGTGGGCGCTCCCCACCATTCATCATGACCAATCTGCACCATTTTTGGTTTCAGCACTTCAAGGTATTCATCATACACACCAAACATAAGTTCATAACTTTTCGGATTGGATGGACAATAGGTATCCGGCCATGTATCGCCGGGATATTCTGCCAGCTCCGGATGTTTTGTAAGCAGGTAATATGCATGTGTGAGCGATGGGATCTCCGGTATTACTTCAAGGAAATTGTCGTTAGCAAACTTCACAAGATCTTTTACAGTTTCCTTTTCAATGATAAAGCCATCACCTGCATCATAGTGACTTGAATTTTTTTCTTCGCCTCTTATTCCTTCTGTTGAGTTCGATCGGCTGTATTGCATATACTTTACAAACTCCTGCCAGCCAGTATTTACTTCAGGATAGTTATCAAGCCGCATGCAGTTGAATTCAATGATCACTTTATTGTACTTATACAAAGCCATAAAGTCGCTGATAAAACGCTTGAAGTAAGGAATATTATCAGGGCCCGGTACATACAAACGAATTGCCCTGAAAGAAAGGTTGGGCCAGTCTTTTACGTTTACGCCTTTTACTGTTTTTCCTTTACCGTTCTGCAAGAGTTGACGTAATGACTGTAAACCAAAAAATGCACCTGCATCATCATAACCAGCAATCACAATTTGTTTTTCTGACACATGCAGGATATATCCTTCGGGGCCGGGACTTGCTGATGTGACCGTTAATTTCTGATTAGTACAATACTTTTTCACCAGCTGATTCTGTAATGTGCCCATCACAATTACTTTCTTTCCTGCCGGAACTGTTTTCAGCTTTTGAATTTTCAATGCAACGCCATACTTATTGCTCAATTCTTTTACCAGCAGCCTGGCCAGCACCATATCCTTTTCTTTTGCATTGACAGGTACTGCTATTACAATACTTTCATCAACGGCAAAGCTTTCACCGGTAAGCTGCAATTGCTGTGGAATGGGAAAAATCAATGGTGCTTCACCTGCTGTTGCGGGAGTTGCTCCGCAAAGCATCACAATACTTGTAAAGAAAACAACAAGATATTTTACTGCATGAGTATGTTTCATAATCTTACGGATCAGTTTGCTGCTAATTTGTATTGATAAATTTTATGTGCGTGATGATCGGCTATATAGATGATGCCATTACCAACAGCAATGCCCAAAGGGAAATGTTTGCTGTCATCAAATGACCCGGGTGTAAACCACTGTGCTTTGTAATTGTTTGCTGCATCAAATTGCTGGATACGGAAATTGTAACGGTCGCTGATAAAAACATCTCCGTTTTCTGCCACTGTAATTGCATGCGGTTCACTGAACATTCCGCTTTTTGCATTTTTTCCTTCATCATAATCACCAAAACGTTTCACCAGTTTCCCGTCGGTTGTAAAAACGGCTATACGGTGATTCTGCCTGTCGCTCATAATAATATTCCCGTCTTTGGTTACTGCAATTTCCTGCGGCATGTACAGTTTAATACCAATGCTTTCAGCAGATCCCCATGAAGAAATAAATTTCAGATCTGTATTAAATTTCTGGATACGGTAATTGTAAGCATCAATAACATACAGCACATCATTGGCATCAAATGCCATACCTCTCGGGTATTTCATCTGGCTTTCTTTTGTTCCGTATTCCCCCACTGAAGCAAGGTAACGTCCGTCGGCTGTAAACTTTTGAACACGGTTGTTATTCATATCAGACACATACACGTTACCTTTTGAATCAATAGCGATGCCGTAAGGATAATAAAACTCTCCGGCTGCCTGCCCCTGTTTACCCCACATGCTGATAAAGGTTCCATTTGCATCAAACTTTTGTATACGGTGGTTATGTTGATCCACCACATACAGGTAGTTACTTTTATCAGTTGCAATCATTGTTGGGAATTTCAACTGTCCCGGCTTATCACCAAATTCGCACCAGCTACCAGTAAGCATTACATTGGATTGTGCAAACAGAACAGATGCGGGAAGCACAAGTATAACAGCAAGAATAAAACGTATCATCATTTGCTTTGTCATTTCTTAATTGTTTAAAACGAATAAAACCAGTTTACTTTTTTGTATTGTCAAGAACGGTGATAAATTCTTCGATCACTTCTTTAGGTTGCGTTTTATTACCCATTACATAATCTCTGCCCAACGCACCATTCTGACTGATATGTTTATTAATTGCTTCGTATTTTGTTTTGAGATGATTTCTTACATCAACCTGTACATAAGGCATCCCTGTTTTATTTTTCTGTGCAGGCTCATCGAGCAACCAGCCGTTCACACACATCCAAAGTTTACCTACAGGAATTCCTTTGTTCATTGCATTTTTAAAAGCCAGGTATGCCATATAACCTGTGTTGCCATGATCCATTTTTTCTCCACCCATTGTGTGGGTAATCACAATTTCAGGTTTGTATTTTTCAAGCAATGCCGTAACATACTCTACTTCATCATCCATATAAGTTGCAATAGGAATTAATGGTCTTCCCGGAGGATTGTATGCAGCATATTCCGGTGTGCCATAGTATACCATCTTCCTTCCAATGAAAAAAGTAGGCTCTTTGTAATTGAGAAAAATGGGTGTTGATGGATATACAGCAGCAGCAGCCCTCGCTTCTTCTTCACGGATCTGGCTTGTTTCCAATGCATCAACCCTGTATTTATGTGGTGAAGATGATACGGTGAAATTTGGTCCTTTATCATACCAGGGTGTTCGTTCAAGATTGCAGCCATCTAAATTGTTGATGGCACATACATAGATGCCTTCATAACCCATTGCAATGTATTTTGCAAAAGTGCCTCCCGCATTCTCGTCCACATCATCAGCATGGGCACCAAACATCATAATACATTTGCGTGGTTTTTCTTCACGCTCCTCTGTTGTTACAAAAGAAGTAAGCAATGCCATAGCAAAGCCTGAAAGGATGATAGCAGTAATTGTTCTCATTTGTAAATGCATATACTTTGGTTTATGTAAGTAATGTTATTTCGTATTATCCAGTACTGTAATGAATTCCTCAATTTCATCATTATAACCCATATTACGGTTACCTAAAAAATAAGCACGCCCCATGCCACCGTTCTGGCTTGCGTGTTTGTCGTACGCTTCACACTTTGTTTTTAAAAAATCTTTTACATTGATGCGTATATCCGGCTTTATCGATTTTTTCCGTCCGGTTTCGGTTGGAGACAGCCATCCTCTTGGCGACATCCACAATTTACCAACGGCTACGTTCTGATTTATTGCACGCTTAAAAGCGAGATAGGTCATATAAGCTGCATTACCATGATCAAGCTTTTCACCACCCAGTGTATGAATGATCACAATTTCAGGTTGGTATTTCTTCAGCAGATCTGTTACATAATTTACTTCGTTACTCATAATTGTTGCAAGTGCAATCAGCGGACGACCTACAGGCGCAAATTGTGTATATGCTTCTGTTCCGTAATCAATTTGTTTGCGGCCCATCGAAAACCATGGCTCGTTATAATTAAGAAACACAGGAATGGCACCATATACATTCGCCGCTGCTCTTGCTTCTTCTTCTCTTATCTGGCTTGTTTCAAGCGCATCTACCGGGTATGCATGTGGTGATGAAGAAACAGTGAACGGAGCTGCCATTTTAAAGTAGGGTGTTTTCTCAAGGTTACAGCCTGCAAGGTTGTTAATGACATCAACATAAATACCTTCATAACCCATGGCAATATATTTTGCAAACGTTCCGCCGGCGAGTGATTCCACATCATCGGCATGTGCACCAACCACCATAATGCATTTGCGTGGCTTTGTTTTCACTTGTGCCTGCAGGTAACAGCAACACATAAGCATGTATGCAAAACAGAATATAGACGAGCGGAAAGAATATCTTTTCATCATTAAACAGTTACGTTTATTAATTTTTTCCTCTGAAATCAATTACGTATGCCTGCACCGGAAAATCGCCTTTGTTCCAGTCGCTTGCAAAAATCACCCGTTTGCCATCGGGTGAAGGACAACCATGTGCTTCGGCAAGGTATTGATCAGACGAGTTTGTGAACAGTGATTTATCAACCCGGATATTACCTAATCTTTCCACTCTTGATCCATCTAATTTCACCGCAACAATTTCATTGATATACGGCAGATATGCTGCATTTGTAGAAAGATTTGCATAGGTAACATATACCCAGCCCGGACGCCCGATATTTCGTCCTGATGTATGTGAAGCATATCCTTTGTTGACTAATGTTGTAATGGTTCCGTCAGAAACTTTTCGTTTGATTACATGCCCGTTATAGGGTGATGTTTTTCCAACACCCACTATCACTTCATCATTATTCTGATCAACCTGCACATCAAAATGACTGGGAAGACCATAACGATTATCCGACCATAACGTTACAGCATCACTTACCCTTATCACTTTTATTTCATCATTTCCAAATCCCACAACAATGTAATTGCCCGATGGCGACATGGTACAGTTATCCATATCTGTAATTTCTATATCGGTGCCTTTTGTTTTGTTTACTACGTCCGTAATAAACATCACCTGCTTGTTATCGCTGTTACGTTTGCCATAGATCATTACTTTCGTTCCATCCTGGTTGAAATTGCCTTCGCCTTCTCCAAATGTGCAATTGGAATAAGCACGAAGATCGATCAACTCTGTAGAAATATTACTTACCACATCCCATTTGCCTAACTGATTATTACCTGTTGATCCGGTATGATACATGATGCGTGGTTCTGTATGGCTCCACAGCAAATGACTACCCGGTTTGTTACGTGTAAACAACACCTGGTATGTATTACCATCTAACCAGAGATTTGGTGAATGACGATTGAGGAAGATCATTGATTGATCAGCATTCCATGGTTGTATTTTAGAATAGTTATGACGTAACTGCTGGCTGGCCCATACAGCACCTGTAATATTTGGTAATGCTGTGCCGGGATCGCCTGCAATACGTGTGATCTTTGTGCCAAACACCGGGTCAAGTACTGTTTGCAGGTAACCGGGTTTTGCTAATTGAGGTGCCGGCCAATACGTATTTTGATTAACAACCAAAGGATCAGTAAATGAAACCGGGCTTGCGGGTGCATCAGTCTGCTGCGTATTCTTTTTTGAACACGATATGCATGAAAGAAAAGTTACCAGGAAAAGAAAAGAAATATTTTTCACGTTCATTTGGATATTTTTTTATTTCCTGGTTTACCTGTCATCACTTTATCCCTGAAGTCAACTACATAAGCTTGTATTGGTAATGCTTTACTATCCCAATCGCTTGCAAAAATTACACGCAGTCCATCAGGTGAAGGCGAACCGTGCGATTCAGCGATATAAGTAAAGGGATTGGAATGAATGTTTGCAATACGTTCTGTGCGTTTACCATCAAGT
>JAACZX010000532.1 GCA_009996555.1 Chitinophagaceae bacterium
CACCCAACGGGTGACTGTTCATCATTGATCTTATTCTTTTGACGCAAAGAAATGAGGTAAGGAGTTGAACTCTGAGCTGGTTCTGCGATAACCTCTGCGTTCTTCTATCTCTGCGCCACAAAAAATTTATTTACTCTACTGTAGGATTGAAGACATATTTTCTCAGATACTTTTTCTTATCTATTTTAAGCTTACAATTTCGATAACAAGCATTATGCCTGAGCATATATATATTAAAAACCCTCATAGCTTCTTCATCAAAACCATTTCCTGCTTTTTTAATTATAACAGGATCAGAAATTATCCAGTTTTCATTTTGTGTATATTCAATTATCACAGTCCCAGATAATCCTTTTTCTTCAGCTACTTTTGGATAATTGGCACTTATGTGCTGAATTACACAAGTACATGAAGAATCGCTTCCTACTTGCGCATTCACTTTCTGAAATAAAAAACATAAGATCAAAACAGCATAGCCCTTCATACTTTATGAGATGAAATGGAAAGCAAAATCCATAAACTTTCTTTTGTTCGAACCGCCGTCAGGGTTTGCAACCGCTGACGGGGTTGGGCTACACCTTATCTTTGCAACACTTTAATAACGGGTTTAAACAAATCCCAGATCAGACATCATAAATCAAACATCTTCATGAAGGTTTTTAAATTCGGCGGTGCCAGTGTAAGTAACTATGAAAAAGTGCAGAACCTTGGCAACATCATCAAACAGTTTCCCGATGAACAATTGATGATCGTTATTTCAGCAATGGGCAAAACCACCAACGCACTGGAAAAAGTAGCCGAAGCTTTTTTTGCAGGTAAAAAAGATGAAGCACTGCAATTATTCCGTGCAGTAAAGCTGCAACATTTAGATGAAGCAAAATATTTGCTGGTTACACACTTCAATCCGCTGATGGAGCAGTTCAACGATTTTTTTACAGAAGTAGAATGGTTGCTGCACGATGAACCGGTGAGAGAATATGATTATTACTACGATCAGATTGTTTGCTTGGGTGAATTATTGAGCACGGCTATAGTAAGTGCATATCTCAACGAAATTGGCATCGGCAATCAATGGATCGATGTACGGGATGTGTTCCGCACCGATGATAATTTCCGTGATGCCGCCATTGATTTTACTTTCACACAGCAACAGGTAAATGCGCAGGTGAAACCACTACTGCATCAACACCGCATTGTAATAACGCAGGGCTTTATTGGCTGCACCGATGAAAACGAAAGCACTACACTCGGCCGTGAAGGAAGTGATTATACAGCAGCTGTGTTTGCCTATATGCTCGATGCAGAAAGTGTGGCTATCTGGAAAGATGTAAAAGGTATTATGAATGCCGACCCGAAATTGTTTGCCGATGCACAATACATCAGCGAACTGAATTACGATGAAGTGATTGAAATGGCTTTTTACGGCGCACAGGTCATTCATCCAAAAACCATTAAGCCACTGCAGAATAAAAATATTCCACTGCATGTAAAATGCTTTGCCGATGCAAGTCTGCCAGGCACGGTTATTCATAACAACCCTGTAAAAAATCTGCCACCCATCATTGTTGTTAAACAAAACCAGGTATTGCTGGAACTGCACACAAGAGATTTTTCATTTGTGGGTGAGCAACCGATGAGTGATCTGTACGAGATAATGGCCAAACTCCATATTAAACCCAATCTTATTCAAACGCATGCGGTAAATCTGCAGTTGTGTATCGATGACCGTACCGATAAAATTGAAAAACTGGCACTTGCAGCATCTGCAGAATTTGATGTGCAGGTGGAGAAAGGGTTAACATTGCTCAGCATCCGTCATTATAACAACGAAACAGTTGAAAAATTGACTGCAGGAAAAACAATTGAGCTGAAACAGCAGAGCCTTAACACCATTCAAATGCTGCTGAAGTAATACTACTGCTTTATCAGTTTACTTATATACTGCTCCCCTTTCCAAAACAACTGAACAAAATAAGTTCCGGGAGACAGTTGTTGCAGATTGATTGCTACAGATGAGTGGTTAGTAAAGAACATGTCGTGCTGTAGTAGTTTTTTTCCACTAATATCAGTAACAAGAATACTTGCTTTCCCTTTTACTTCAGCAGGTAGTGAAACCTGTAACTGTTCCGATACAGGATTCGGAAATAAACTTAACTGTTTAACCCGTTGCTGATCGAAAAACAGATTGGCAGAGTATTGTTTTTGCCTGTTCTTCAACAAAAACTGCAAGCGATAAACTGCAGGGGTTCCATTGGCCCTGTCAGTATACCTGTATTGTCCTTCGGATGGTTCAGTATATAATTGTACTGTAGTAAATATTCCCTCGCCGGTTTTCTTTTCTAACCTTACTTCCTGCAATGATTCTGTTTGTACAAGTTGCCAGTTCAACTGTATATCATTCTCAATTTTTGTTCCGCTCCAATGAACAAGTGAAACAAAATCAAGTATCGCATCACAATCAAAAAACTCCGTTCCTTCCACTGCCGCATAATTATTCAACACCACACCAGAGCTTCCGGCAAGAGCCCCGTTTGTTGTACCCTCGCAAGGAGGATTATGCGATGGCGCATTTTTAATAACACCTGCAGCTCCCCCATTTATATTGGTGGTTACCGTTCCCGGCAATATGCTGTTTGCCCATATAACACCACCTCCTCCACCGCCACCTGGACCCGGGCATTGATCTTGAAAACCAACATTTGAACCTGCAGCTCCTCTTGCCTGTATGGTTATATTCCCTGAATAATTCGTAACCTGAAGTATGACAGCGCCGCCTGCACCACCACCGCCACCACCATCACCGGCACCTTCTGTTTTTACCGGCATCCCCGGATTTATCCCCTGACCACCATTTGCTGAAATAACCTGGCTGTTACCCACAAGTGTATTGCATTTAATAAAAACCAGACCGCCACCATCTCCTCCCGGTGTTCCTGCCCCGTTTGTACCGGAATAAAAATTATTCATTTCACCACAACCGCCGCCGCCGCCAGGAAAAAGTTTATTATTAGTGATTGAATAACCATATCCTGACAGGTCTAATCCGCCTTCACCATGTGTGGCAGCACTGCAAAAAAATGAGTTTGACTTATTACCTCCCGCACCTCCTGTTCCATAATTAGCACCACCACCACCGCCGGTTTCATCCACATTACCACCACCTCCTCCATTCGATTGCTTTCCCCTGCCATATTCTTTGTTTGGAATAAAAAAGGAAACTCCTTCTCCTTTTGGAGCACCTCCTAAATTTGGATTGGATGATTGTGACGATGAATAGTACCATGCTGAAGGCGATTCTTCGCCACATCTGCCAGAGGAAGTAGTGTTAACAAACATACCTCCACCTTTAAATCCGGCACTATCTGCTCTTATTGCAGCATTCAATGTAATTGTTCCTGATGCTTCAATAGCCAATACACCACCGGTTTCAGTTACCGGGTTCCATTCGCCGGCTACTATGGCACTGCTTACAGTAACATCTGTATACACAGGCACTTTTATTACTTGTACGGCTTTTGTAAAATCATAGGTATTTACTAACCGTTTTTTAAAAAGAACAGTATCATTCAAAAAACCACAGATTGTTGCGAATTCGTAAGTGCCCGCTCCGCCAAGTGAAGTGATGCTACCAAAACTTGATGATCCGGATTCATTTATTACAGCACCTTTCATTTGAATAATGAGTACACGGTCATTTATACTCAACCCGGAAATGTTTTGAAGATGAATGCCGTTGTAGGAAGATTTGTAATAGGTGGCCTTATGATAACTGTTGACAATACCCGAAATAGATTGAGCCTTGCTTTTTTGTGGTAAGAAAAAAGCAAGCAGAGATAAGCAGATAGTTATGATCGATCCATTCTTCATGTGGTTGGGTTTCACCAGAGTCGTGAACGCTTTACATGAATGCCGGACTTGGGTAAACGGTGCTTAGTCTAAATCTTCAGGAGCAACAATATTCAGGTTCTGTACAAGTTTGGTGTTAACAGCTTCGCCATCTTTTAGTGCTGGCTGCCATTTCAATTCCTTTTCAAATTTTTCTTTCACCACTTTATTCAACTCGGCGTAACCGCCACGTATAACTGTTGCTAAAGCAGTATTACCATTCTTGTCAACAATAAATTCTACCTGTAACGACATGGAAGTATTTCCATTCAACATAGGAACAAGTGACTGGCTTAAATTAAACAGCCATTTCTGTAACGCAGCATTCCCTTCTTTATAAAAAGGAACACGATCAACTTTTTCTTCCAGAGCCCATGCGGCATAAGGATTTACTTTATTGTTGGTTTCAATAACCTTAATGCGTTTTACTTTCGGCGTTTCAGGATTTGTAGCTACCACGTAACTGCCATTCTTTGCAATTAATACTGTAGGAAGCTGATGGGTATCTTCAAAAAATTCGTAGGCTTCCTGTATTTGTGTGGCAAACTCCTGTACGCCTTGCTTGTGTTTTGTTTTTGATGCCATCTGCTCAATGGCCTTTTCATTTTCGTATCGCAATGGATAGATGTGCACCGGAATAAAATCCTGCCCCTGGTCTTTTACCACCGATGCCAGGTAATACACCTGCTCAATCAATGAATCCGTCAATGGCAGGCAACCAATGGTTACGCAATTGCCATGAATGTAAATATCGCCGCCGGGTTTTGTATGATCGCTTAAAATAGCATCGGATGCGTTGGGGTAATTTAAACCCAATGCCAGGTGATAATTACTGTTGGGTTTAAACTCGTTGATGTAATAAAAACCTTCGGGAATCTGTTTATCGCCTTCTTTACGCTTTGGACCATACGTTCCGGAGGTGGCACATACTTTATAAACTTTGAAGAGTTCAAATTTTTCGGCCCAGTCATTCTTCAGCCATATTTCCAGTTGCTTCTCATGTTTAAAGGCACGCACATACATGTACTTTAAAGGCCATTGAAAACCTTTTTCCTTTAATTCCTTACGCAACGAATCTTCAACTTTTGAAAAGAGATTGGCACCTTTAAATGTGCGGGCTGCAGCAACTGTTGCACTGCTTCCTTCATACGGAGACTGTGCAAAAACACCTGTAAATACCAGGCCAATACTTAGAACGAATAAGAGGCTTTTTTTGAGCATACTGGATTTGTTATGAACGGGCTGTTGTCAAAAATATTTCAAATTGTGGATAAAATCAAACGAAATGAACCATAAAAAATAACGAGCAATTTATACTAATGTGCGATGTTATTTTTTATGGCGAATTACGTGTGACCAAAATCAAATAAATAGAAACACACGAAACGGGGCAGTAAAACTGCCCCGTAAAATTACAGATTTCCTCTGGCTTCCTGCTCTCTTTCTATTGCTTCAAACAAAGCTTTAAAGTTTCCTTTACCAAAACTCTGTGCTCCTTTGCGCTGAATGATTTCAAAAAACAGCGTAGGCCGGTCTTCAACAGGCTTGGTAAATATCTGCAGTAAATATCCTTCATCGTCCCTGTCAACTAAAATTCCTAATTCTTTCAACGGTGCAAGATCCTCATCAATATGTCCAACACGATCAAGCAGATCATCGTAATAAGTAGTGGGCACCTGCAGAAATTCAACTCCTCTGCTCCGCAATTCCATTACCGTTTCCACAATATGATTTGTAGCAAGGGCTACGTGCTGCACGCCTTCGCCATTGTAATAATCAAGATACTCTTCCACCTGCGATTTCTTTTTTCCTTCTGCCGGTTCGTTAATGGGGAATTTTACATAACCATTTCCATTACTCATTACCTTACTCATCAAGGCTGAATATTCCGTTGAAATATCGTTATCATCAAAACTTAAAATATTACGGAAGCCCATCACATTTTCGTAAAAGCTCACCCATGGATTCATCTGGTTCCAGCCCACATTTCCCACACAATGATCAACATACTGCAAGCCGGTTTCTTTTACGTTGAAATAAGGATTGCTCCATGCACGGTAACCGGGCATAAATACTCCTTTGTAATCGTTACGTTCAATAAATAAATGCACAGTATCACCATACGTATGAATACCACTGACGGTAACCTTACCTTGTGCATCTTCCAATACAGTTGTATCCTGGTAAAGCTTTGCACCACGCCTTGTTGTTTCGTATAAAGCCGATGCAGCATCATCCACCTTTAATGCCAATGCTTTTACACCATCGCCATGTTTATAAATATGATCAGCCATTTCGTTGCCCGAACGAAGTGGTGTGGTTAATACAAACGTGAGTTTATTCTGACGAACCACATAGCTGGCCTTGTCTTTCATTCCGGTTTCAGGACCGGCATAGGCCAATGGTTGAAATCCAAAAGCAGTAATATAAAAATGAGCTGCCTGCTTGGCATTGCCCACATAAAATTCTACATAATCGGTTCCGTGCAGTGGAAGGAAGTCATTTTGAACAGCCTGCAATTTGTTAACAGCAATAGTTGACATGATTGTTGATTTTTTTCTGTGAAGAAGAACGATA
>JAACZX010000014.1 GCA_009996555.1 Chitinophagaceae bacterium
TAAGCTTACCTATGCCCGGTTCGTTTAACGAGTTTATTGGTCAGTTCTCTATGCCGGATTTCTCTGGTTTCAGTAACAGCTCTGTATGGATACTTGGTATTACAATTGCCATTGTTGCAAGCATTGAAACCTTGTTGTGCCTTGAAGCTTCCGATAAAATGGATCCAATGAAACGTTACTCCAGCGGCAATACAGAACTGAAAGCACAGGGTATCGGCAACATTATCGCTGGTTTTATTGGTGGTTTACCCATGACATCAGTAATTGTGCGTACATCTGCCAACATCAACTCAGGTGGCCGTACAAAACTGGCAACTATTTCACACGGGTTATTCCTGTTACTGGCTGTTGTGGCCATTCCTTCTATCCTCAATAAAATTCCACTGGCATCACTCGCTGCTATTCTTATCATGATTGGTTTAAAACTGGCAAGCCCCAAAGTATTCAAACACATGTGGCACAATGGTAAATTCCAGTTTATTCCGTTCGTTGTTACAGTCGTTGCAGTGGTGTTTACCGATCTGTTGAAAGGTGTAGGTATCGGCCTGGTCATCAGTATTATCTTCATCCTTCGTGGCAATATGAAGCTGGCTTACTTCTTCCGTAAAGACAAACACAAAGAAGGAGAAGTAATCAAGATAAAACTGGCGCAAGAAGTATCTTTCCTTAATAAAGCAGCGATTAAGCAAACACTGGTACATTTACCTGAAAACAGCAGTGTAATCATTGATGCAAGCGAAACAGTGTATATTGATCATGATGTACTTCAACTGATCAAAGACTTTTTTGAATACACATCCCCCGACAAAAACATCAAAGTTGATCTTGTTGGGTTTAAAGACGCCTATAAGATCGAAAATACGATGGGACATGTTTCATCCGACCCCAAAAAACAACTTCAGGAAGAATTAAATTAATCACACTTTACAAAACATAAAACGATGAAATCTTACGAGAAATTACTAGTAGAAAACAAAAGCTGGGCTGCAAATAAAGTAAAGCAAGACCCTGATTTTTTTAATCGTTTGGTAAACGTACAAACTCCGGAATTCTTATGGATCGGTTGCAGCGACAGCCGTGTACCTCCAAATGAAATTACACAAACAGAACCCGGCGAAATTTTCATTCATCGTAACATTGCCAATATGGTTGTGCATACCGATCTGAACATGTTGAGTGTTCTGGAGTATGCTGTAAACGTATTGAAAGTAAAACACGTAATTGTTTGCGGTCACTATGGTTGCGGTGGTGTTAAAGCAGCAATGACAAGAAAAAGTATTGGCTTAATTAACAAATGGCTCCGTAACATTAAAGATGTTTACCGTTTTCATCGTGATGAGATCAACAGTATTGAAAGTGAAGATGACCGTTTAAACAGATTAATTGAATTAAACGTACAGGAGCAGGTCATGAATCTTGCGAAAACTTCTATTATCCAAAGAGCATGGAAGGATCGTCAGGGGCCACACCTTCATGGCTGGGTGTACGATTTGCACGATGGTGTTATTAAACCTGTTTTTGAAATGGAAGCAGGCACACATATTGATGAACTGTATGAGTTCGACAACCTGTAAAAAACAAAAAGCCCCGCATAATGCGGGGCTTTCTTTTATGCTTCAATTTTTATATTTCTCTTTTTGATGTATGCATGCCACAAGATCATGGCTGCAACAGTTCTGTAAGGCCGCCAAGGTTCTGCTATTGCCAGCATTTCATCTTTGCTGATGTGCGGGTGCAGTTGTTTGGTTTCCTTTAAGCTGTTCACCAATGCGATGTCGCCCAGTGGGAACAGATCAGTTCGCTGTAATGCATGCATCAGGTACACATCGGTGGTCCAGTTACCGATTCCTTTAATGGATGTAAGCTGTACTCTCACATCCTCATCCGTCATTTGAGGAAATTTTCTGAGTTGAATTTTCTTTGTTGTTATTGCCGTTGCCAGTTCTTTTGCATATACCTGCTTCTGCCTGGTAAAATAACACTCCCGCAGCTCTTCATTACTCATGGCAAGAATTTTTGCAGGTGTAACAACACCGATCTTTGCTTTCAGTTTTTTATAAGCAGCAAAAGCCGCAGCCAACGAAACCTGTTGTTCAAGTATTGTAAGGATAAGTGTTTCAAAACCTTGCCTGCGTGTCCACATAGGTGGATAGCCATATTGTTTGATAATGGCTTTCAGATGTTTGTCCTTTTTGGAAAGAAGATCGCAGTAAGTTTGAAAATTATCGGCCGAGAATGTTTGAATCATTTGCTAAAATAAAATACAACAATTAAAAATGCCTCTTGTTGAAGAGGCATTGCTATTTATTTACGTGGGCTTGTTATCAGCCCTTCGCCTTAAATTTTTCAATTGCATTTCTGGTAAACTCACTTAACACTAATCGTCCGCTGATCTTTGCCCTTTCAATCAACAGTTCATCCCAATGCTCGGTTCCTTTCCAGAACACTTTTTTCATTTCAAGCATCGCTTCAGGCGAAGAATGTGATAATGTATTGGACAGCTTGGCAATTGATTCGTCCATTGATTCAACAGTGGGATGTACTTCGGCAAACAACCCTTTTCGTTTAGCCCAATCGCTGTTACGCCAGCTGCCTGCATCTATTGCCAATTGTGAAAATGCAGAAGTGCCGATCTTACGTTCAACGGCAGGGCCCACTACAAACGGACCAATACCTACTGCCAGTTCACTCAGCTTTACATCTGCACCTTCTACTGCAATGGCATAATCAACAGCAGCAGCAAGACCAACACCACCACCCACACATTTACCATGTATGCGGCCAATGATCAGTTGCCTGCATTTACGCATAGCATTGATCACCTGTGCAAAACCACTAAAGAATGCAAGGCCTTCCTTTTCATTTTTAATGGCAACAAGTTCTTCAAAACTGGCGCCGGCGCAAAATGCTTTTTCTCCTGTTGATTTTAAAACAATCACCAGCACGTTTGGGTCTGCAGCAATACCTGTAATGGTTTGTGCCAGCTGTTGCAACATGGATGCAGGGAGCGAATTACTTTGAGGATGAAAGAATTCTATTGTGGCGATTCCCTTGTGTATTTCCTTTTTAACGTAAGCCTCATTGATCAGCGTAACCATAATCTGTTGTTTGTCTTCTTAAATTACTGTAAGTGCTGCACAAATGCAACCATCTACTGGTTAATTTTTTTTACCATGGTCAAAATTGTTGCCACTCCTGTTATTTCATCTGCCTCATCAAAAAACTCTACCAACCATTTAACAATTCCTTTTTCAATATCATCGCCACGCTTTGCATCTTCCGGGTTTTCAACAATACGTTTATCGTTCGGCAATTTTTCTTTACAGGTAAAACGGATGTACACTTCCGCACCCGGATAAACGGGCTTGGTAAAACGTAATTCATCAATACCATAATTCAACAGCACCGGATTTAGTTCATAGCTGTCTACAAACAAACCGGCAGCAATACTCATGATAAAATAACCATGTGCCACCTGTTGTTCAAACATTGTGCCGTTGAAATCAGTTGTTTTAATGTGTGCATAGAAATGATCACCGCTTAAATCAGCAAACCGATCAATATCTTCACTGGTAATAATTCGTTTTTCAGTAATGATCTGATCGCCGATCTGCAACTCTTCAAAATATTTTTTAAACGGATGTTTGCCGGGATCTTTTCCTTTAGCATTTGGTTGATAGACATTGGTGACAGCAGTAAGAGTTGTTGGCGAACCTTGAATAGCTGTGCGTTGCAAATAATGTTTTACTCCACGCAATCCGCCCATTTCTTCACCGCCGCCAGCACGACCGGGGCCACCATGCACCAGCAATGGCAGCGGCGAACCATGACCGGTACTTTCTTTCGCACATTCATTATTCAACACAAGAATACGACCGTGATGAGTTGCTGCACCAATTACATATTGCCGTGCAGTTTTATGATCGGCAGTAACAACAGAAGAACATAAGCTACCCTTTCCAAGTTTGCTCAAAGCAATGGCCTCGTCCATTGTTTTATAAGGCATAATGGTACTCACCGGTCCAAATGCTTCTACTTCATGCACCTGTGCTGAAGCCCAGGGTTTTTCATTCATCAATAAAATGGGTGAAAGAAAAGCGCCTTTGTTTGCATCAGCATCAACCACATCAACACTATCTAAACTGCCGTAAACAATTTGAGATGATGCTAATAATTTCTGTACCTGCTCTCTCACTTCAGTTCGTTGTGTTTCACCTGCAAGTGAACCCATCCGCACTTTTTCATTGAGTGGATTGCCGATGGTTGTTTGCGCAAGTGCTGTTGCAATCGCTTTCCATAAGTCTTCCATTTTATTCTCCGGAACAAATATTCTGCGTATGCCAGTACAACGTTGTCCAGCCTTCAAGGTCATTTCCTTGCGCACTTCTTTTACAAATATGTCCCACTCCGGCATACCGGGGTTTACATCATCGCCCAATACAATACAGTTAAGCGAATCAGCTTCCATCGTGAAGGGCACATTTTCTCTGAGAATATTTACGTTGCTCTTCAGCATTAATCCTGTTGATGCACTACCGGTAAATGTTACCACATCCTGGCTGTTTACATGATCGAGCAAATCGCCTGCGCTGCCGCAGATCAATTGCAATGCACCTTCAGGTAATATTTTTGATGCGATGATTTCTTTTACAACAGCTTCGGTTAAATAAGCAGTTACTGTTGCAGGCTTAACAATGGCAGGAACTCCTGCCAATAAATTCACTGCAATTTTCTCCAGCATACCCCACACAGGAAAATTAAATGCATTGATATGCACCGCTACTCCTTCTTTTGGTGAAAGAATATGTGTGCCCATGAATGTATTGTTCTTGCTCAGGTTGTGGCTTTCACCATCAATACAAATCACATCATCAGGAAATTTGCGCCGCAGCGATGCATTGGCAAACAGGTTGCCAATACCTCCTTCAATATCAACCCAGCTATCTGCTTTTGTTGCACCTGTCTGATAAGAGACCGCATAAAATTTATCAAGATGATTACGCAGATGAAGTGCCAATGCTTTCAACATATTCCCCCGTTCATGAAACGTCATCTTGCGCAAAGCAGGATTACCAACGGTTCTTCCATATTGAAGTATCGAATGAAAATCTAATCCCTTTGTTGAGGCTGTTGCTACCGGATCGCCTGTAACGGCATTGTATAAAAGCTGACCATCACCGATGCCATTGATCCAACTGCCGGTGATGTAGTTACCAAGTTTAGTCATACGTGCTAATAATCGTTAGGTTAACGAAGTTAAGGCAGAGCTTTCTTCAAACATGCAGCTGCACAGATTTGTTCGCTTATAATAAACCAAACTGGCGGAGGTGATGCGTTACATGTTTGTAATGCAGCCGCACCCATTCTTCATAATTCAACTCGCCAAATACCGGATGCACGGCCGTTAACTCCGGCTCATTGGTATACAATTGAAAAAAGTACTCAACCTCAGCTGTAAGTTCCTGCTTTGCCTCTTCTATTGTTTCGTAACGATATGGCTGCGGCTCTTCGCCTATAATACTTACAGGAGCTTTGGTATTTTCACGAAACTGTTTATCACTCATTAAAAATTCTCTAAGCTTAGGCAGTTGTTCCGGTGGCGATACAAACGGATAGCGTTGCTTTTGTGTTGATACCTGAAAAAAATCCGCCACATGTTCCAGCATTTGCTGAAAATCCATTTTACCCCATTTCGCTGTCGGCCTATCTGCTGCATCCTGTATGAATGCAGGAAACGTTTCTTTTATAAATTGTTCTTTTTCATTCAACATAACAATCAGTTGAGGAAACAAAGAAACAGCTCCTTCTTACCTTTTACAACTAATTATGATAGAAATGTTACAGTTCTGTGACTATTCAACACAGCATAGCCAGCCTTTTATGTTTTTTTACCATTTTCAAAAAGATCATTCGTGTTATCTTTGCAGCTTTCGTGAAAAAAATAATTTCATTCATACTCATCTTGCTGTTTGTAAACAGTTCACTCCTGCTGCCGCAGGTGCATGAATCATTTGCAGATAATAATACAGTAAGTGATGACCACATGGGCTCGCTTATTGAATGGGTGAATGAAATTTTACTAGAGAAGAAAGATGATACTCCTGATGAAAAAGATGACAAAACGCTTGAGAACAGCATTGAAGAAACATTATGTCATCGTTCAGTTCAACGCAGTGATCTTTCACCACATACTACTAACGGCAATAATAAACTGAAGTTTGCTGAATTTGCTAAAGACAAACTGCCAAGCCGTGCTTTTGATGTAATTGCTCCGCCGCCAGAGTATTCCCGTTCCTGATTTATTTTCTGAATTATGGTTGCAACATGCAGCCATCCTATTATTTAAATCATCTGGTCGAAGACCGGAGCTGTATTATTCCATCCAAAAATTTACTGTATGAACAATCGTCAGACAACATCTGCCGCAGTGTATCTATTGTTATGCGCCGCTCTTCCATTTACAATACTGTCATGCGCACCAACAGAAAAAAAGACAAGTGAAAAAGCTGAAAAATTCCAGGTAATTAAACCCATGCTGGTTGATACGGTATACCAGGAAGAATATGTTGCAGAAATTCATGCGTTGCAAAATGTAGAGATACGTACACGAGTAAAAGGTTTTATTGAAAACATTCATATTGATGAAGGGAAGGCTGTTACTGCAGGCCAGTTATTATTTACACTCAGCAGCCGCTCGTTTAAAGAAGATCTTTTAAAAGCAAATGCGCAATTAAAAAGTGCAACGGCTGAATTAAAAGCAATGGAAGTTGAGTTGAAAAATACAAAGTCGCTCGTTGAAAAAAATATTGTTTCCAAAACAGAACTGGAAATGGTACAGGCTAAGAAAGAAGCCATCCAGGCAAAAATAGACGAAGCTAATTCTGCCATTGCCATGGCAAAGCTCAATCTTTCTTTCACAGAGGTAAGGGCACCATTTAGTGGAGTGATCAATCGTATCCCTAATAAACGTGGGAGCCTTGTTGAAGAAGGTACATTGCTCACAACTATTTCCAATAACAAAGAAGTATTTGCATACTTCAACTTGTCGGAAAGTGATTATTTAAACTACATCACATTAGATAAGAAAGAACAATTTAAAACAGCACAATTGCTGTTGGCAAATAACAGCGTGTATGATCATGCAGGCACCATTGAAGTATCAGAAAGTGAATTTGATGCATCATCGGGCAACATTGCCTTCCGGGCCCGCTTCCCTAACCCCCAGGCTTTACTAAAACATGGTGGCAACGGAAAAATTATTATTACAAAGCCATTGAAAAATGCCATGCTGGTTCCTTTACGTTCCACTTTTGAAATACAGGATAAAGTATTTGTATTTGCTGTTGATGAAAAAAATAAAGCCCAGCAAAAAACCATTGTTCCCAAAATGCGCATTCCGCATTACTATGTTGTTGAACGTGGTATTTCAAAAGATGATAAAATCGTGTACGAAGGTGTAGAGAATGTAAAAGATGGCGATGCCATCAATCCGCAACTCATCGAACCCGAATCCGCAACGTACATCAGTAAAAACTAAAGAACCAACATGACATCGAAGTTTATTCATCGCCCGGTATTATCCATTGTAATATCGGTGATCATCACTTTGCTTGGACTCTTGTCGTTAACGCAACTTCCCGTTACGCAATTTCCTGATATTGCTCCGCCAGAAGTAACAGTAACGAGTAAGTACACAGGTGCCAATGCAGAAACAGTTGTTAAAGCAGTAGTAACACCACTTGAACGTGCCATTAACGGTGTGCCCGGCATGGCATACATGTCGTCGGTATCAGGCAACGATGGTTCCAGTGTTATTCAAATTGTATTTAAAGCAGGAACAGATCCTGATGTGGCTGCAGTAAACGTACAGAACCGTGTATCATCAACACTTGATGAACTTCCGGAAGAAGCCATTAAAGCAGGTGTAATTGTAGAGAAGGTGCAGAACAGTATGTTGATGTACCTCAACATCCTTGGGTCAGATACAACATTGGATGAAAAATTCCTGTTCAACTTTACCGATATTAATATTCTTCCTGAACTGAAGCGTATTGAAGGTGTAGGTTTTGCTGACATTATGGGTTCACGTGAATACGCTATGCGTATATGGCTGAAGCCTGACAAAATGGTGATGTATAATCTTTCTGCAGCAGAAGTCATTGCCATGCTGAAAGCACAGAACGTGGAAGCAGCACCTGGTAAAATTGGAGAAAGTTCAGGTAAGACAGCTCAATCGTTACAATATGTATTAAAGTATACCGGAAAGCACAACAGTAAAGAAGCGTATGAGAATATAGTCTTGCGAAGTGAAGAAGGAAGTGAACTCCTGCGTTTAAGAGATATTGCAGAAGTGGAATTTGATTCGCAGGAGTATGATGTGCTATCGAAAGAAAATGGTAAGCCTTCTGCTGCTATTATGATCAAGCAACGGCCCGGCACCAATGCAAAAGATGTTATTCAAAAGATCAAAGACCGGATGCAGGAAATTAAAGCAGCTTCGTTTACGCCCGGTATGGATTATACGATCAGCTATGATGTATCTGCCTTTCTTGATGCATCCATCAGCGAAGTAATTAAAACACTGATCGAGGCGTTTATTCTCGTTGCTTTAGTTGTATTTATTTTTTTACAGGATGGCCGTTCAACCATTATTCCTATTCTTGCTGTTCCTGTTTCGCTGATCGGCACCTTCTTCTTTATGCAACTGATGGGCTTCTCACTCAACCTCATCACCTTGTTTGCATTGGTACTGGCCATTGGTATTGTGGTGGATAATGCCATTGTGGTGGTGGAAGCAGTGCACGAAAAAATGGAACGCAGCGGTATGGGTGCACGCCGTGCAACCGAACAAGCCATGCGTGAGATCAGCGGCGCTATCATTGCTATTACCTTAGTAATGTCGGCCGTATTTATTCCTGTAGCATTCATGGAAGGACCAACAGGTATTTTCTATCGACAGTTCTCGTTAACCATGGCGGTATCCATTGTACTGTCGGGTGTAACTGCATTAACATTAACGCCAGCGTTGTGCATGATGTTTTTAAAAAATCCACATGAGCCGCATGCACATCATAACAAAAAGAAAAACCTGCTTGCACGTTTTTTTGATGGCTTCAACAAATGGTACAATGGTTTGGCAAGCCGTTATAAAAAACTACTCAACATCATTGCAAACAGAAGAGTAGTAACGTTTGGCGTTTTATTATTATTTACGGTAAGTGCAGGTCTGGTTGGTAAACTTGTTCCATCGGGTTTTATTCCCAATGAAGACCAGGGTGCTATCTATGCGAACATCACTGCACCGTCAGGCGCTACACTTGAACGTACAGATGAAGTGGTGGATGAAGTACAACAAATTGCACAGAAGATGGATGCTGTAAGTTCAGTATCTGGTCTTTCGGGTTACAGTGTATTGTCCGAAGGTGTGGGTGCAGTGTATGGTATGAACCTCATCAGTTTAAAAAGCTGGGATGAACGTAAACAATCCGATGTAGAAATTATTCGAGAGCTGGAAGAAAAAACCAAACACATTAAAGATGCAAGCATCGAATTCTTTACACCACCACCTGTGCCGGGTTATGGTAACTCCAGTGGTTTTGAATTGCGTTTGCTTGATCGTAGTGGAAGTGGCGACTTGCAAAAACTGCAGCAGGCAGCTGATGCATTTGTTGCGGAGTTAAACAAACGGCCGGAGATCAACAACACCTTCACCACTTTCAATGCAAAGTTTCCGCAATACCTGTTGCATATTGATGGTGATCTTGCTGCACAAAAAGGAATTACTGCTGATAATGCAATGGGTACGTTGCAAACACTCATCGGCAGTGAATATGCTACCAACTTTATTCGCTTTGGACAATTGTACAGAGTAATGGTACAGGCATTGCCGCAATACCGTGCGCAGCCTGATGATCTGTTGAAACTGTACATCAAAAACGATAAAGGCGAAATGGTTCCGTTCTCTTCGTTTCTGCGTGTAGAAAAAGTGTACGGACCTGAACAGGTAACACGTTACAACATGTATCCTTCGGCCATGATCAATGGACAACCTGCTGATGGCTACAGCAGCGGACAAGCCATTGCAGCCATTAAAGAAGTAGCAGCAACAAAATTGCCGAAAGGCTATGGCTACGATTGGGCAGGTTCATCAAGAGATCAGGCGAATGCAGGTAACCAGGCCATTTATATTTTCATCATCTGTTTGTTGTTTGTGTATTTATTACTTGCAGCGCAGTACGAAAGTTTCTTACTGCCGTTCCCTGTAATTCTTTCGTTGCCTGTTGGTGTATTTGGCGCCTTGTTTATGTTGATGCTGATGGGACTTGAAAACAACATCTATGCACAAATTGCCATGATCATGCTCATTGGTATTCTTGGTAAGAACGCCATTCTGATCATTGAGTTTGCAGCCATGAAACATCGAGAAGGTATGAAACCATTAAAGGCAGCAGTTGAAGCAGCAGCACTTCGTTTACGTCCTATCCTTATGACATCATTTGCTTTCATTGCAGGTTTAATACCGTTGATGATGGCATCAGGCGCAGGTGAAATCGGCAATAAAACAATTGGTTCAGCTGCAGCGGGTGGTATGTTATTCGGTACCATTCTCGGTGTAATCATCATCCCCGGATTGTATGTTGTATTTGCAAGCCTGTCCGATCGCTTTAATAAAAACAAACGCAAAGAAGAAAAACCATTCACTGAAACAGTATAAGTAATGAAATGAGCCATCAAATTTTCGAGCTATTATACCAACCAGCGAAGAAAATTTGATGGCGAATAACATGTGACAAATTCCAAAAAACAAAATGAACACATGAAACAAATTTATATCGCAGGAATAAGCATTGTAACAGCTGCTGTTCTGTACAGTTGCAAACCAATGCAACAGGCGCAACCAATAAAACCCGTTGTGTTGCCTGCATCTTACAACAGCAGTACCGACAGCAGTAACAGTGCACTCACCAGTCCGCAGCAATTGTTTACCGATCCGCATCTCAAGCAACTGATCGATACAGCTATTGCTAACAATTACGATCTGCAGATGGCGCTGCAACGTATCCGTATTGCACAATCGGATGTAATGCTTGGCAACGGTGCATTAAAACCAAAAGTTGACGCATCGGTTGTTGGTGCTTTACGCCGCTATGGTTTATATACCATGGATGGTGCAGGTAACATCAGCACATTTATGTTGCCTGGAAAAATTGTACCTACCAATCTGCCCGATTATTTTCCCAGCTTTCAATCAAGTTGGGAAATTGATCTGTGGGGAAAATTAAAGAACAGGAAGAAGGCCGCAGTGTCACGCTATCTTGCAAGTACCGAAGGAAGGAATTTTATTCTTACCAATCTTGTAAGTGATCTGGCAAGTGCATACTACGAGCTGCAGGCAATTGATGAAACCATCCGCATTATTGATGAAACCATTGCGTTGCAACAACAGGCATTTGAAATTGTAAAAGCAAAAAAAGAAGCAGCAGTTTTGAATGAACTTGCTGTTAAACAATTTGAAGCACAACTCATCAATCTGCAGGCATTTCGTTTAAGCCTGCAGCAGCAGTTAATTGAAACAGAAAGCAGGATTAATTTACTTGCAGGCAGGTTGCCTCAAAAAATAACACGCACAAAAACGTTTGTTGCAAACACGTTTGCAGGCACCATCAAAACCGGTGTTCCTGCTGCATTGCTGGAGCACCGTCCGGATATTCGCCAGGCAGCATTGCTTGTAAGTGCATCAAAGGCCGATGTTGCTGCTGCAAAAGCGGCATTCTATCCATCATTAAACATAACAGCGGGCATCGGTTTCCAGGCTTTTCGTCCTGATCTGTTGTTTCAAACACCACAATCGCTTGCATACAGTTTGGTTGGAAGTTTAGCCGCACCGCTTATTAACCGTGCAGGCATTAAAGCTGCATTTAATACTGCAACAGCTGTGCAGCAGGAATCGCTGTACCAATACAGTAAAACAATTGTGCATGCTTATACCGAAGTGTACAACGGTTTACTGCGTGCAGATAATTTAAAAGAAGTTTACAGGTTAAAAACAGATGAAAGTAATGCACTTTCACAATCGATTCTTGTAGCACAGGAATTGTTCCGCACCGGACGGGCAACTTATCTTGAAGTATTATTTGCACAGCAGAACACGTTAAAAGCAAAATTAGAATTGGTTGAAACAAGGAAGCAGCAGTTGTTTACTTCTGTTCAATTGTACAAATCCTTAGGTGGTGGATGGCGTTAAGATATCATACAGATAAAAAGAAGAAGCCCTCGCATGCGAGGGCTTCTTTATACAGTAAAGTGAGCTGAGGATATTATCCTAATGCAACACGTTTAAACGAAGTTACTTTTACATCGCCTGAAGATTTCAGGTAATCAGCAACACTCTTAGAAGCATCTTTTACAAAAGCTTGTGCCAGCAATGTTTGCTCTTTAAAGAATGCATTCATTTTACCTTCAGCGATCTTAGCGATCATTTCTTCAGGTTTGCCAGCCATCTTCGGATCTTGTTTCATCAAGTCAACGATGATGTCTCTTTCACGAGCTACTACATCAGCAGGTACGCTGTCTGCATCAACCGCTACAGGATTCATCGCTGCAATCTGCATAGCTACGTCTTTACCAGCTTCAGCAGATTCTTTATCTAAACCAACCAATACACCCATGCGGTATGCACCGTGAATGTAAGATGCTACATAAGGAGCTTCGATACGCTCAAACTTGCTTACACCGATTTTTTCACCGATTGCAGCCAGCTTATCGTTGATAAGATCAGCAACTTTTGCACCGTTTACTTCCGCAGCATTTAATTCATCAACGCTTTTAACATCGTTTGCTACAGCAGCATCTGCAATAGATTGTGCAAATGCTACGAAGTCTGCATTCTTACTTACGAAATCAGTTTCGCAGCTGATGCAAACTACATAACCCACTTTGTGATCTGCACTTGTTTGTGCAATCACCACACCTTCTTTCGCTTCACGGTCGCTACGCTTTGCAGCAACTTTCTGTCCTTGTTTACGTAACCAGTCGATCGCTGCTTCAAAATCACCGTTTGTTTCAGTTAACGCTTTACGGCAATCCATCATACCCGCACCAGTTGCCTGGCGGAGTTTATTAATATCCTGTGCACTAATTGTTACAGTTGACATTTTATAAAATTTGAAAATTTAAAATCGGTTTTATTGTAAAATGCTTTCTGCAAAAGTTCATGTTTCAACTTAAGCAGAAAGCATTTTTATTTTATGAGATGGTTAATTTCTCAAGGACTTACTTTCTGCAGAAATTATCTTGCAGAAGTACGCTTTTGTGTGCTTGGTACACGACGCTTGGGAGCTCCACCAGGACCACCTGCGTTATTGCCACCGGGGCCACGGCCACCACCACGGTTGCCACCACGTCCGCCTCTGTCACCACGACCACCTTCTTCACCTTCGTCGAACTTAGCGCCTTTGTCTTCTACTTCTTCTGTTTCATCTTCTTCTTTTTCAACCTGGCGTTCAGCTAAACCTTCAGCAATTGCAGCTGTGAGGTATTGGGTGATGATAGCAATAGATTTTGTAGCATCATCATTACCCGGAATAAAGTAATCTACTTTATTGGGATCGCAGTTTGTATCAACCAAACCGAATGTAGTGATGCCTAAACGTTTTGCTTCAGCCAAACCAATATGCTCGTGACCAATATCAACCAGGAACAAAGCAGCAGGTACACGGCTCATGTTAGCGATACCGCCCAATACTTTTTCCATTTTTTCTTTATCACGGCTCAATTGAAGACGCTCTTTCTTTGTAATGCTGTCGAAAGAACCATCATTCAGCATTTTTTCAATGCTCTGCATTTTCTTTACGCTCTTACGAACAGTGTTGAAGTTTGTTAACATACCACCTAACCAACGGTCAGTTACATAAGGCATGTTTACTTTCTGTGCACATTCAGTAACAATTTCTTTTGCTTGTTTCTTGGTAGCAACAAACATGATTTTTTTACCGCTGCGTGCCAGCTGTTTCATTGCAGCTGCAGTTTCCTGCAAACCTTCAACAGTTTTGTTGAGGTCGATGATGTGAATACCTTTCTTTTCAGCAAAGATGTAAGGCAACATCTTGGGATTCCACTTCTTCTTCAGGTGACCAAAGTGTACACCTGCTTCGAGTAATTGCTGTTGTAATGAAGTGTTATTTTCCATTATAATTTGTTTATCGTTTTTTGTTTCTTGTT
>JAACZX010000142.1 GCA_009996555.1 Chitinophagaceae bacterium
CTGTATCGGTTCCGTCATACCAGCCACGTATCACCCGGTCTTTGTCCAGCAGATAAAGTTTGCTTGTGTGCAGAAACGCTGTATCTACTTCGCCACCATCAATAGTTGCGGCTTTAAACTCATCGTAAGCAAGTTTATAAATAGTTTGCTTATCGCCTGTAAGGAACCACCAGTTGCTGTGGCGCACCTTGTATTTATCAGCATAGCGCTTTAATGCTTCAACACTGTCTCTTGCCGGATCAACTGTTAATGAAATAAAATGCACCAGCGAATCTGTTTTCAGAAATGCATCCTGCATCTTTTTCATATTACGTGTAAGTGTGGGGCATGGATTGGGGCAACGAGTAAAAAAATAATCAACCACCAGTATCTTACCTTTCAGCGAATCGGCACTCACCGTTTGCCCAAGCTGGTTTGTAAATGTAAAGTTGGCTACCTTATGCCATACTGTATCTTTTACCAGTTTGCCTTTTTCTGTTTTCTCTGTTACTGTATCAAAAAAATAACGGCGGGGCATATCCACCGCATCTTCACTGCTGTACTTAACAATGAGGTAAGCTGCTACGGGAATACCTACAGCAACCAGCAATCCGAGAATTCCTTTTTTACTCATACACGTTTCATTCGCTGCTAAAAAAATCGTCCCGATACTCCAATAAAGGAAAACCGGGACGAATATGAATCAACTATAAAAATTACTTCAATCCGCCTTCATGCGTACTGCCATGAGCCGGTGCGGTTTGTTCGTATTTCACCGGATCTTTCGGGCGGTATTCATTACGAAGATCTTTCCATGAAATACCATCCCACAAAAATGCAATGATGAACCAGATGAATAATGCAAGAGGCACTACAATTGTCATTATCATATTCCTGATCTCATCACCAAGATGCATAAAGATAGATACGATAAAGAATGCTTTTGCCAACGAAAGGATAATAATGATTCCTTTCAGGAAATTTACAAGTCCATGACTGTAATCGCCACTGCTGTGCATTTTGTAGATCCAGTAACCTAATGCCAATTCCACAATCGTTAAAACTGAAAGAATAATGGTTGTTTTCCAGATTCTCTTTTTCGAATCGTCAGTTGGTGCGCCGTGCGGAATCGTTACTTCTCCTCCAAATGTTTGATGTTCCATATATAAATTATTTCAGAATGATAGTTGTTGAATACGGTTAAACGAGATAGAAGAATAAGAATACAAACACCCAAACCAAGTCTACAAAGTGCCAGTACAATCCTACTTTTTCGATCATGAGATAATGGCCTCTTCTTTCAAACACACCACGCCATGCCATGATGGTTACAATAATATTGATCACCACACCTGAGAATACGTGGAAGCCGTGGAAGCCGGTAATAGTAAAGAAGAAGTTTGAGAAGTTTGTTGTTGCAACTGTACCATCTGCATTCGGAAAAGGATTGCGACCCCACCATGCACCTTCGTGATGCAAGTGTGCCCATTCCCAGGCCTGGCAGCTTAAAAAAGCCAACCCACCAATAATGGTCCAGATCATCCACTTAATAACACCTTTCTTATTTCCATGATGACCTTCATGTACTGCCAACACCATGGTAACCGAACTTACAATGAGGATAAACGTCATTAAACTCACAAACAACAACGGCATTCCGCTACCTAAGAAAGGAAAAGATTGAAACACAAAGTTTGGATCGGGCCATGATGGACTCGATACACGTACCGTACCGTACGCAATCAAAAATGCGCCGAAAGTAAACGCATCGCTCATTAAGAAATACCACATCATCAACTTGCCATACTCCACATTGAAGGGGCTTTTACCACCACTCCACCATTTTGTGTTTGCTGCTACTGTTTGTGCCATTTATCAGTTTTTAATTGTTCTCAATTTTTACTATCAGGATACCAGCATGAAAAATACAAACAGGTAAATCCATAAAAGATCAACAAAATGCCAATACAAACCGGTTGTTTCAACAGGCGTTGAGCCGTAAAACTTTGTTTTCGTATTATAGGCACGGAGGAATAAAACCACCAATGCTATAACACCGCCCAGCACATGCAATGCATGTACACCGGTAATAATATAAAAGAACGAACCTGCTACACTTTCACTGAAAGTGATCTTGCTTGCCCATAGTTCAGAAAATCCAATGAACTGTGTGGCCACAAAACCAAGTCCCAGCAAAGCAGTTATTGTAATCAGTAAGCGATACTTTGCCATTTCTCTTGCAGCCATTGCCTTTTGTGCAAGGTAAACGGTAGCACTGCTTACTAAAATAATTACCGTTGATAAGAAAAAGATCTTAGGCATTTGCACAGGTTCCCACCCCGCCTGGTTACTCTTAACAATGTATGCACTGGTAAATCCGGCAAACATCATTGTAATACTTCCTATTGCAACCCACAATGTGAATTTGTGCGGGTGCATTTTTTGTTGCTGTTCACTGCTCATAACCTTCTCCATCTTTCAAACGCTTTTATCATTACTGCCTGTTGGCAGATTCATTTACAGTTGTTGCTGTGCAAGTTTATCAGCAAGCAAGGCCAGCAATACAATTGGTAAATAAATGTAACTGCTGAACATTACTCTTCTTGCACTCTTTACATCCATATTGATATATAACCTCACACACTGCATCAACATAAACAAGTTAGCTGCAACCAAAATCCACATACTTACCACACCACTCATTTCAAAGTAGTATGGAAGCATACCCACAGGTATCATCAACAAAGAATAGATCACTGTTTGAACGGCTGTAAATTTAGTTGGCCCCTGTTGCGAAGGCAGCAGTTTAAACCCTGCTTTACTGTAATCGGTATGTGCCACCCACGCTATAGCCCAGAAATGAGGAAACTGCCAGAGGAACTGGATAGCAAATAATATCCAGCCACCAGTCCATGAAAAGTTTTCGCCACTTTCAGGATAAGCAGCTGCCCAACCAATTAAGCAAGGCAGTGCGCCGGGTATACCACCCACAAGTACGGCAATGGAGTTTACTTTCTTTAACGGCGTATAAACAAACCCGTAAATAAACAAACTCAGCAATGCAAGCCCTGTAGCATACCAACTGAAATACAACCCTAAAATCAAAGAACCAACGATTGCTGCAATGAATGCAAATACTGTTGCTTCCTGCACACTCATTCTTCCACTTGCTACAGGCCTGTTACCTGTGCGTTTCATTACTGCATCTGTATCTTTTTCTGTTATCTGGTTTACTGCATTGGCGCTACCTGTTACCAGCAGGCCTCCGAGCAACAATAACAGAATACTTACAAAATCATACTCCACTACATTGGGTGCAAGCATGTATGAAATTACACTGCTGAACACCACGGTAAAACTGAGCGTAAACTTGATGAGTTGTTTGTAATCATCGATCTTACCCATCAAACCCGTCTTCTCTTTTTTATCTTCCTTACTGCTCAATTTGTTTTCTGTAATGACATGGATATATCCATGCCTGTTCAATTAATGTTTGCTTTCATCTGCACTAACAGGAACCGTTTGTGCAATATGATCGTGTCCGTCTTTACCATAATCGTAAGCCCAACGATGTACTTCTGGAATTTCACCTATCCAGTTACCGTGACCGGGATTGACTGGTGTTGTCCATTCCAGTGTATTTGCACCCCATGGATTTAACGTGGTTACTTTTCTTCCTTTCCAGATGCTGTAGAAGAAGTTAAAGATGAACAGTATTTGTACCAGGAATACAATGATGGCAACAATGCTGATGAATTTATTTAATTCGCCAAAATGCTTAAATGATTCCCAGATATCGTATTTGTAATAACGACGTGGCATACCGGCCAAACCTTCGTAGTGCATTGGCCAGAAGATGAGGTATGCACCAACCATTGTTACCCAGAAGTGGATATAGCCGAGTGTATTGTTAAGATAACGGCCATACATTTTAGGATACCAATGATAGATACCTGCAAACATACCGAACATACTTGCCACACCCATTACAATGTGGAAGTGCGCAATTACGAAATAAGTATCATGCAGGTGAATATCCAGTGCTGAGTTACCAAGGAAGATACCCGTTAAACCACCAGAGATAAATAAGCTTACAAAACCCAATGCAAAAAGCATTGCAGGTGTAAAGCGGATATTACCTCTCCAGATAGTTGTTAACCAGTTAAATACTTTGATGGCACTTGGTACAGCGATCAATAAGGTCAACAACACGAAGAACGCACCAAGGAACGGATTCAACCCAGTTACAAACATGTGGTGTGCCCATACAAGGAACGCCAGGATAGTGATTGCAAACAATGAACCGATCATGGCCATATACCCGAAAATTGGTTTACGGCTGTTTACCGATAATATTTCTGATGCCATACCCATGGCCGGCAACAGGATAATGTATACTTCAGGGTGACCAAGGAACCAGAATAAGTGCTGGTAGAGAATTGCACTACCGCCTTCATTTGGTAAGGCCTGTCCATTAATAAAGATATCGCTGAGGTAGAAGCTTGTACCGAAATGACGATCGAAGATCAACAGGATAAAACCTGAGAATAAAACCGGGAACGATAATACACCCAATACAGCTGTAAAGAAAAATGCCCAAATGGTGAGTGGCAATCTCGTCATGCTCATACCTTTTGTACGCATGTTCAGTATTGTAGCGATATAGTTCAAACCACCAAGTAATGATGATACCACGAACAAAGCCATTGACACCAGCCATAGATCCATACCCACCTTAGAACCGGGTGATGCTTCGCCCAACGCACTCAACGGCGGATAAGCCGTCCAGCCACCACTGAAAGGTCCTGTTTGTACAAACAACGAAGAGAGCATTACAATACTGGCAACAAAGAAGAACCAGTATGAAAGCATATTCATAAAAGGTGATGCCATATCACGTGCACCCACCTGTAAAGGAATAAGGAAGTTAGAGAACGTGCCGCTTAAGCCCGCCGTTAATACGAAAAACACGAGTACGGTACCGTGCATGGTTACCAATGCATAATATGCTTCGGCCTGCAGCTGACCGCCTTTTGCCCATTCGCCCAGCAATGTTTCCATCCAGGGAAATTTGGCATCGGGGAAACCTAATTGCAAACGGAAGATCACCGAGAACAAACCACCCACTAATGCCCAAAACATACCAGTGATCAAAAACTGTTTAGCGATCGTTTTATGATCCTGGCTGAATACATACTTCGTAAGGAAGGTCTCGTGATGATGACCATGATGCACTTCGTGATGCGTTTCATGCGGAACGCTTACGGTTGAAGAATGCCCATGTGATGTCTCGTTGCTCATATTCTCTTGTTTATTCAGTTCGTTTGACGATACAATTATTTATTCAATGCCACAGTTGTTTTTGCAGCAGCAGTATCAGTTGCCGGTTTGGCAGCACCTGGTTCTTTATCAGGAAAAGCCAGGTAATAGTTTGGCTTTTGTTTCGCCATCCAGATATCAAACTCTTCCTGTGTTACCACTTCAATAATCCCTTTCATAGAGTAGTGACCATTACCACACATCTGATCGCAGGCAATTTCATACACAAAGTTAGGATTACCTGTACGCTCTTTCATTTCCTTGGTTGTATACTTAGGCGTAAACCAAAGAGTTGTTGGAATACCCGGTACCGCATCCATTTTCAAACGGAAATGACTTAAACCCACGTCGTGAATAACATCACGGCTGCCAATGATAAGTTTTACCGGACGGCCTTTTACTACATACATTGTTTGTGTGGTTACCACATCATCAAAGTTGGTAGCATCTGCTTTTAATTTCAGATCAGCATTGTCTTCAAATATTTGTCCGAAAGGATTGCTCTTTTCATCGCTGATGACACGGAAATATGTTTTACCGAATTTTTTGTCTTTACCGGGATAACGCATCATCCAGCCAAATTGCTTACCAACGATTTCCACTTCCAAAGCTCCCTTTGGTGCATCGGATGTAATACGGAACCAGAAACGCAAACCAAACACAACCAACACAGTTAATGCAAGTGCCGGAATAACTGTCCAGATCAACTCAAGCTTATTGTTGTGAGGGAAGTAAAATGCTTTACGTCCTTCTTTCTCTTGGTATTTCCAGGCAAAATAAAACAGGAAGAACTGTGTAATGATAAACACAAAGCCAGTAACAGCAGTGGTGATCATAAACATCTCATCGATCTTTTCCCCTTCTACTGAAGCTGACCCTTGCGGGAACAATGTTGCTTTGTACAACATTTTATTACAAACGTAAACTCCAATAAAGCCCAGGATCATAAAACCCAGCAGCAGAAAACCATTGATGCGGTTATTCTGTTTGCGGGAGTTTTCCTCGCCTTTTAACACACTTACATATTCACTGGCTTTTGCAATTTGAAAAATCACAATAAACACCAGAACGGCTGCTGCTATTACCAGATATGTTGTAGTACTCATAGCTTGCGCAAATTATTTATAGTTCGTCAATTCTTTTTTTGTTCAATTAGG
>JAACZX010000533.1 GCA_009996555.1 Chitinophagaceae bacterium
CAATTGTTGGTTTTATCATTATCGGATTTATTGTTCTTGCTGCCCTGTTTGCCGGAACAATGCTGGCATCAATGCCGGGCTTGGGCGATACAGCTATGATAGCAGGAGGAATGTCAATTTTTATTACAATTCTTTATCTGGCAATTGCAGTGCTGTATTTTTTTCCTTGCCTTTACATGTATCGTTTTTCAGTAAGAATGAAAAGAGCATTGTATGAAAACAACCAGGATGTTTTAAACTCTTCTTTCAGCAGCCTGAAATCATGCTTTAAATTCATGGGAATAATGACCATCGTCTTCTTATCATTTTATGCCCTTATTTTCATTTTCGGCATGTTTGCCTCTCTCATAAAATAAATATCCTCAATAAAAAAAACGCTTCTTTTCAGAAGCGTTTTTTTTTATTCTCTTGTTGCCAGATAATTGTAATCAGCTATCAGCTGTTGTAAAAACACATCCACTTCCATATCACTTTCTACTTTCAACACAGCTTTAATTCTTCCGGCTATACGGTGGGCTGTTTCATAATTATTACGCTTGTATGCTTCGTTCAACACTGTTTTAATGGTATTGATATCCCTGTCGCTCAGCTTTAACACTTCAGGAAATTTTACCGCATAGTTCTTTTGTGTTATTTCCATAAACACTGTATCATGAATAGAGCTTTGAATTTTTGTGCTCACAATAGCTGTGTTTGCCGCAAGGTCTCCAAGCCGCTGATTTTTTGCAGTAACAGCAATAATGATCACCACAATAATACCCAGCATGCCCACAAAAATGAGTTGGTACATTATCCAGAACCCCGGAAGCACAAAAGAAAACACCAGCGGCCATTCCCACACACGAAAGAACCAACGTAATAAATACTGGCTGATGGTTGGGTCGCCGCCTTCTACACTCATTACCCGGATGCCTGCTGCCATTTTACCTGGGCTTTGTCCGTGAAAGATGATCTCGAAAACAGGATGGTAAAGCAGGAGAGGAAGAGTTACCAAAAACAGATCAACACCAAAAGCAAAATCACCATCTAACTGTAATCCATCATATAAAACATAACGCATCAGCACAGCATAAGCCACCATAATGGCCAGATCCAGGAAATACGCCAGCAAACGCTTAATGAAAGGCGCAATCTCAAAATCGAGTGCAATATTAAAAGGTGTGCTGATGAGTACGTTTGACATACAGTTATTTCTGTTTGTAAAATAAAGGAATAATTTCTTCCGCAGATGGCTGTAATTAAAAATTACTTGCTATTTTCAATTTCTGACTCACTATGAGAGAAGCACTTTTTATTAAAAAAAATGCGCAGAAGTGGAACGAGTACCAATATCTGCAAACCGAAGACCCGGATCAAATGGCAGACAGGTTTATTACCCTGCTTGATGATTTGAGTTATTCCAAAACATTTTATCCGCACAGTAAAGTTACACGTTGGATCAACAGCCTTGCTGTAAGCATCTATCAAACTATTTATCAAAACAGGAAACAACGTTTTTCAAGGCTCATCACCTTCTGGAAATATGAACTGCCACTCATGTTCCGCAAGCATCACCGCATGTTCCTGTACAGTTTCCTGTTTTTTGCATTGCTTTTTACAATGGGAGTATTGTCGTGCATGAAAGACGATGAATTTGTAAAAGGAGTGTTGGGTGAAGATTATGTGGCCATGACAGAGGAAAACATTGAAAAAGGCGATCCGTTTGGTGTGTACAGCAGCCCCAGCAGGTTTACCATGTGGGTGCAGATTGCATTTAATAACATCCGTGTTGGTTTTATGATGGTGATTGGCGGTGTGCTGTTTGGCATTTGCACATTGTATCTTTTCTTTACCAACTCCATTATGGTGGGCACGTTTCAATACATGTTTTTTGCAAAAGGACTTGGCTGGCAAAGTGTACTGGTGATCTGGATACATGGCACACTTGAAATTTCGGGAATGATCATTGAAGCATGCGCCGGATTTGTATTGGCAAAAAGCCTTTTGTTTCCCGGAACTTTTTCACGCTGGATATCGTTTAAACGGGGTGTAAAAGATGCCATGAAAATATGTGTGAGCCTTGTGCCCATTACCATACTTGCTGCTTTTCTTGAAAGTTATATTACAAGGCTCAGCTCAAATGCATTCGACAGAACCACAAACGTATCGCTGCCTGTTCCTGTAAGCATCAGCATACTGACAGTGTCGTTCCTGTTTATTGTGTGGTATTTTGTGATCTATCCCATCCGCCTCGAAAAAAGAATTAAAAACGATCCTGCATTTGCAGAAAAAGTGGCCGCATGAGTAAACGATCTTCTTTTCACTTCCTGTTCTTTTTGCTGATTGCATGTTGTTGCAACAGCAAACTATTTGCACAGGAAGTAACGGTTGATACGGTAACTGCTGTGGAAAACATGGCGCTGGATACAACAATTGCTTCGGATGAATATGATGATGATGACAGATT
Source organism: Chitinophagaceae bacterium (assembly GCA_009996555.1). Lineage (GTDB taxonomy): Bacteria > Bacteroidota > Bacteroidia > Chitinophagales > Chitinophagaceae > Lacibacter. The sequence goes on from JAACZX010000533.1 coordinate 2,447, forward strand.
AATAAACGATACTGCTTTACAACGATCGGCATGGACCTATCCGGCAGACAGTATCCGGAGCATGAGATCGCAAAAAGATTTCAGCTATATGAGAAACCTGGACAGCTCCCTCAGAGTTATCCAGAAAGAAGAACTGGAAGAAGGCCGTAAGAAAAAGCCAGATCAAGAGGTAAATATAAACCGTGCTTTTTCAATTTTCCGTATCATTGAAATTCTGTTATGGGCTTTGCTTATCGGGGCATTGCTGTTTGTGCTGTACCGCATCTTCCTTTCGGATCGTGGGCTCTTTACTTCACCTGTACGAAATAATCAGCTGGATGTGGAAGAAGAACACATTACCGATGATCAGTATCTTGAAAAACAGCTGCAGCTTGCTATCAAAGAAAAAAATTACCGGCTGGCTGTGCGTTATTTGTATCTGCAAACGCTCAACAGGCTTGCAGAAAAACAATGGCTCATTCTTTCACCCGATAAAACCAATTACCAATACGTAAGAGAACTGTCGAAACCACAATTAAAAAATGCGTTTGCACGTGTTACGCTGCATTACGATTATGCCTGGTATGGTGATTTTGAAATTGCAGAAGATGTTTTTGAGCCGGTAAAAAAAGAGTTTGAACAGTTTCAACAAAGCATTAAACAGATTTGAGTACCATTCTACGATATGTTCTTTTCTTCTGCATCCTCAGCATTGCTGCAGGCTGCAACAAAAAAAAGCGTGTGAAGTTGCCCGACATGCGGCATAACTATTCCATGAAAAGTAAAAAACCGTTTGGAACATACACGGTTTACAGCATGCTGCAGAATAGCCGACGGATATTCCTGAGTAATGCCGACAGGGAATCATTGCTGGAATACGCAGACAAAGGCAACCAGGTTTTTTTATCTGCTGAATATATTGATAAAGAGCTGCTCGATACATTAGGTGTGGACGTACAATACTTCACCATGAAAAGTATTTTTCAGCAGCAGCAGGATACTGCAGGGCCAATGCGTCACACTTCAGCAAAGATCTTGAGACAGGATTCTGTAAAGGCTGAGCAGTATGGTTTCTTCTACTACCCATTTGATGCACACTTCATCCGCCCCGAAGAAATTGATGCCACCGTACTTGGCACCAACGATGAAAACAGCCCCAACTATATTTCTTTCAGATATGGCAACGGACGTTTTTTTCTTCATCTGAATCCGGAAGCTTTCAGCAATTACCTGTTATTAAGCAACCAGAATAAAAAATATGCTGAAGAAGCATTCAGTTACTTTCCTGCAGAAAGAAAAACAGTTTATTGGGATGATTACTACAGGATAGGTCGTTTTCCGCAGGAGAATTTTTCGTTGTTTGATGTGTTTCTGAAAAATCCAATGCTCAAATGGGCATTGTTACTGGCATTTGCACTCATGGTGCTTTATCTTGCTTTTGCGAGCAAACGAAGACAACGCATCGTTCCGCTGAAACCGGTTAACAGCAATGCAAGTATTTCATTTGTAGAAACCATTGGCCGTCTTTACCTGCAGAAAAAAGACAACCAGAATATTGCTCATAAAATGACCACGTATTTCCTGGAATACATCCGCACAAAGTATTACCTGAATACGGCGCATTTGAATGCAGAGTTTTTCTCATCACTCTCACGAAAAAGCGGAGTGGAAGAAATAGAAGTAAAACAGTTTTTTGATTTCATTCAGCAATTACATGATTCGGCAGAAGTAACCGATCTTGAATTACTGGAGTATAATAACCGTATGCAGCAATACTTAAAACAATGATAAGAGGTACAAAATACAAGGCACAAGATACAAGGTACAAGTTACGGTAGCGTACTTCTAACTTCGTACTTCGTACCTGCAATATTTCGTTCTTAAACTATTTTAAACAGACTTTAAAATAAAGCGATTCATGGAAAATCAATTATTTCAACAACGTACCGATCTTTCGCAACTAAGCCAGGCTATTGCTTCCATTCGTGAAGCTGTGGGTAAAGTGATTGTGGGGCAGGAGCAAATGCTGGAGCTGATGATTGCCGGTATATTGGCCGATGGACATATTCTGATTGAAGGTGTACCGGGTGTGGCAAAAACATTGTCAGCAAAGCTGATGGCAAAACTGATCGATGCTGAATTTTCACGTATCCAGTTTACACCCGATCTGATGCCGAGTGATGTATTGGGCACATCGGTATTTAATCCAAAAGAAGCCAGCTTCCAGTTCAAAGCCGGTCCATTGTTCAGCAACATTGTATTGATTGATGAAATTAACCGTGCACCGGCAAAAACACAATCGGCTTTGTTTGAAGTAATGGAAGAGCGACAGGTAACTGTTGACGGAACTACTTATCCCATGAACGTTCCTTTTATGGTGTTGGCTACACAAAACCCGGTTGACCAGGAAGGAACTTACCGCTTACCTGAAGCACAGCTTGATCGTTTCCTGTTTAAAATTGAAGTGGGTTATCCATCGCTTGAAGAAGAGATCATTATCTTAAGCAACCAGCACCAGGCCGATAACCGCTTCCTCTTAAATGAGATCGGCAAAGTATTATCAGCAGAAGATATTGCACAATACAGAGAAACAATACGGCAGATAATAGTTGAACATAAGCTGCTGGAGTTTATTGCACGCATAGTTCATGAAACACGCAACAATCCATCGCTGTTCTTAGGTGCATCACCCCGTGCATCGCTGGCAATTGTAAAAGCATCAAAAGCTTTTGCAGCTATGCGTGGGCGTGATTTTATTACTCCCGAAGATATTATTGAAGTAACACCACATGTGTTGCGCCATCGTATTATCCTTACACCTGAAAAGGAAATGGAAGGGATTACAGCCGATGAATTAGTTGACCGCATCATTAAATCACTGGAGATACCACGATAACATGTTCTGGCTGCTGTTACTTTCAGGGATAACCATGTATTTGCTGTCGCATTTTGTGCTGAAGAGCCTGTACATCCGTACACGTTTCTTTCAACTGCTGGCAGTAAACATTGCGCTGTTCCTGATCGCTTTCTTTTTTACTGCATTTGAATCAATTGCACTGTTATTCTTTTTATTGCTGATGGTTGCATTGGCTGCCGATCTGTTTTTTCTGTTTGCACTCAACCGCAAACCTGTTATTGAACGAAAGCTGCCGGAACGTTTAAGCAATGGTGATGAAAACCCTGTACATATTTTTTTACAGAACCGTTACCCGTTTCCTGTGAACATAGAAGTGATTGATGAATTGCCCATGCAGTTTCAGCGAAGAGATTTTTCCATTCAATTAAAACTGAAAGCAGGACAAAGCCATGATATTGCTTATCATCTCCGTCCGGTAGAACGTGGTGAATATCATTTTGGAAAAGTGCAGGCATTCTTTCATTCATTGCTTGGTTTGCTGGAAAGGAAATTTACAGGAGCGGGTGAAACAATGGTGCCTGTTTATCCTTCGTTCATCCGTATGCGGCAATACCAGTTGCATGCAGAAGCAGCACAAACAAAAGAAAGTGGCAATAAACGTCTGCGCAAGATCGGGCACAGTATGGAATTTGAACAGGTGAAAGAATATGTGCAGGGCGATGATGTACGCACACTCAACTGGAAAGCCACTGCACGCAAGGGTGCGTTGATGGTGAACTCTTATACCGATGAAAAAAGCCAGCAGGTGTATTGCATCGTTGACAAGGGGCGATTGATGAAAATGCCGTTCAATGATCTTACATTGCTTGACTATGCAATTAATGCCAGCCTGGTGATGTGCAATGTGGCATTGAACAAACAGGATCGCTTCGGGCTTGTTACGTTCAGTAATAAAATGGGATCGGTATTAGCTGCCGACCGTAAACCTGTACAGCTGGAAAAAGTATTGCAGCTTTTGTACAACCAGCAAACTGCATTTCTTGAATCAGATTTTGAATTACTCTACACCAGAATAAGGGCATCCGTAAAACAACGCAGCCTGCTTATCCTCTTCACAAATTTTGAATCATTAACAGGCATGCAACGGCAAATGCAATACCTGAAACGCATTG
>JAACZX010000143.1 GCA_009996555.1 Chitinophagaceae bacterium
CTGTATTTTCAAACGAGCCTGCTTTACTGTGGCAACAGTTGAGTAAACGGTAAAGCAGATCGTTACACGTTTACAATAAACACAGGAATATCCAGTTCGTGACGAACTGTTTCAATGGTTTCACCAAATACATAGTCTTTTAACCCTTTATGCCTGTGGGCACCCATGATAAGCAAACCTGCATTTGTTTCTTTCACTAAGCGTACAATTTCACGTGTACGGTTGTTGAATCCTAATTCCGTATGAATGGTATAGCCTTGCTTTTGTAAGATGTCAGCATAATGTTGCAGTCGCTGCCTGTCGTTCCGTGTTTCTTCGTCATCACTTGAATCACCGAGTAAACGTGCCGGTGCTGTTTCAACAATGTGCAACAGGATATACGTTGTATCCTTGCGGCCTTGCTGCAAGGCATAAGCCAGTAGTTTTTCATCATTCAGCGAAAAATCAAGTGCTACAGCAATACGGCTGATAGCAGGTACTTGCAGGTTCTGAAGCGTTGGTACAGGGCTGTGCAGTTTTGCATTGTCTTTTCTGATCTGTTTTTTCAGCAAGGGTAAAAACGTCATGGTTATAAACAGCCATGCAAACAGGAGTGCAACAACCGGGATCGCAATTTTCCAGAAGAGATTTCCTTCGCTGCTGTACACCGACATGATTTCTTCCACCACTAACTGCACATTCAGGAATACCAGAATGCCTGCAATACACCATGCGGCAATTTTCGTCCAGGTACCAATGGCAAATTCACCCATTGACTGTTTATCACTTACAAAGTGTATGAGTGGTATAACAGCAAAGCCCAGTTGCAAACTCAGGATCACCTGGCTGAAGACAAGCAGTGTATCTACTTTTTCATCACCATAGATCAGGATCACCAGCACCGCAGGTATAATGGCAATAAGACGGGTGAGTAACCTGCGCAATAATGGATTGATGCGGATGTGCAGGTAACCTTCCATTACAATTTGCCCGGCAAGTGTTCCGGTAATGGTACTGCTTTGCCCGGCAGCAATTAATGCCACTGCAAAAAGGATGGGGGCAAGCTTTGTACCAAGCAAAGGCGATAACAACTGGTGTGCATCTTCAATTTTTGCTACCTGTGTATTGCCTGTTTTAAAAAATACAGTTGCAGCCAGTACCAGAATAGCGGCGTTTACAAAAAAAGCAGCATTCAGAGCAATGGTGCTGTCAATGAAATTAAATTTCAACGCCCTTCGTATGCTTTCTTTATCCGTACCTATTTTTCTTGTTTGCACCAGCGCCGAATGCAGGTAAAGATTATGGGGCATAACGGTTGCACCAATAATTCCCACAGCAATATACAATGCCTCGTTGCTTAATGCAGTTGGTATAAAACCGCTTGCCACTTCGGGTAACGATGGTTTGGCTAAAAAGATTTCGATCAGAAAAGAACTTCCAATAACCACCACAAGTGTAATGATAAAGGCTTCCAGTTTGCGGATGCCATAGTTCTGCAACCATAACAGCAGGAGTGTATCAAATACAGTAATACCCACACCATAAATAAGTGGCAGTCCTGTAAGCAGGTAAATACCTAATGCCATACCCAACACTTCAGCAAGATCGCAGGCGGCAATGGCTATTTCAGCAAGAATGTATAAACAAAAGTTCACAAAAGGTGGATAGGATTCCCTGTTTGCCTGGGCAAGATCTCTGCGGCGTACAATGCCTAAACGTGCACTCAAACTTTGTAATAACAACGCCATGAGATTACTCATGAGCAATACCCAAATAAGCTGGTAACCGAATTTGGCACCACCTTGCAGATCAGTGGCCCAATTGCCCGGGTCCATATAACCTACACTTACAAGATAAGCCGGGCCTGCATAAGCAAGAATACGGCGCCATCCTTTTACAGGAAGAGTTGTATCAACCGATGCATGTACTTCACTAAGGGAGGTTTCTGTATGCTGCACTTTCATAACTGAATAAACTTGAGGATGGTTACTGCGGTTTTACCAGGATGTTTTTAGCAAGCTGTTCGCTGAGGTTAATGAGCGGCTGGTTGCGGATCTTTATTTCCACCGAGCCATCAAATGCATGGCGTTGTTTTATCTCCAGCTTGGTACCAATGCCGATGTTTTTCTGGCGAAGCAGTTCCAGCAGGCTGCTGCTTTGATCGCCCACGCCTGTTACAATGGCGGGTTGTGCTTCAGGAAGCTGTTGCAGCGTAAGGTTGCTGATGCTGGTCATGCGGCCTTTGCTGTCGGGGATCGGGTCGCCATGCGGATCAGCTTTGGGATAACCAAGAAAAGCATCCAGTCGTTCAATCAGTTCGGGGCTGCTCACATGTTCCAGTTCTTCGGCAATATCATGCACCGCATCCCAGTTGAATTGTAATTTCTCTACAAGAAAATATTCCCACAGCCTGTGTTTGCGGATGATGCTGAGTGCCAGCTTTTTTCCATCGGCAGTAAGTTTTACACCATAGTAAGGAGCGTAGTTCAGCAGCTTTTTTTCGCTGAGGCGTTTGAGCATGTCCGTTACAGATGCCGGTTTTGTTTGCAGTTCAGCAGCCAGTTCATTGGTGGTAACATTTGCATCGCTTTGCTGCAACCGCCAGATGGCTTTGATGTAATTCTCTTCGGCTATCGAAAAATTCATTCGGTATGAAATTAAAATTTAGACGAAACTAAACTTTTTTTCTGAAGCAGCGCAATTATTCTGCTGTCTTGTTTTTGTTCGTACCTCTTACTTCGTATCTCGTACTTCGCCCCTCGTACCTATGTTTTCTGTTTCTTATCCCAACCAAAACCCCTATTTTTAAGACTCATAACTACCGGAATGAAACGTATTCTACTGATAAGCCTGGCATTTGTATTGGTATTGGCAGCCTGCAAGGGTAAAAAGCCAAAGGAAATAACAGACGAAGATCTCACGGCTGCTGATTTTATTGCACTGGCTCCGCAACTAAGCTATCCCATCCTCATCAACGACAGCCTGCTGAATGCGAAGGAAAAAGATTCGGTACTTGTTAAACAGGAAACATACAAAACCTTTTTACCCGATTCTGTTTATCAGAAACTTTATCCCAAAACAAAAAATCTGAAGCTCTACCTCATTGGTAAATCGGCTGATGGCGATAAGGGAAATTATGTGCTGGTAAAATCAATGCTGGGCAAGGAGAAGGGTGCACAGCTTATTTATTTCGATAAGAAATCGCAATACCTCGGTTCACTTAATATCGGAGCATTGTTGCCGAAAGGCAGTGCAACACGTTATTGCAGGATCGACAATAAACACAATATCACCTTTATACAGGAACGTAAAACACCCACGGGTGAATTATGGACAAATGAAACGATCTACTTCATGGATCAATCGGGCAAGTTTATAATTGCCATGACCAACAGCACAGAAGATCTGAGCGATATGATCATGGGCAACCCCATCGACAGTCTTCCCCGCAAAGCAAAATACTCTGCAGATTATACAACAGATAAAAAGAATCTTGTTTCCATTCGTGATGGCAGTAACGAAAAGAGTTTTGAATTCTTTATTCACTTCAGCAAACAGAATGGTGATTGTGTGGGTGAAGTGAAAGGCACAGGTGAGTGGATTGAAAAGAACAAAGGTATTTTCCGTGACAGAAGCGGTGACTGTGCTATTACATTTGATTTTACTACCTCATCTGTACGCATTTCAGAACAGAACTGCGGTTTGTATCGTGGTATTACCTGTTTTTTTGAAGGCAGTTATCCCAAGAAGAAAGAAGCGGTGAAGAAGAAAAAAAAGTAGTTCGTGTGAATGTGCAGAGTGCTCATCCCCTCCCTGGAGGGGCGGCTTGGTTTGGCACCTAAACAACGACAGAAAGGGGTGGGTAATTATGAAACGTGAACTTATTCCATACACGCAACAGGCTTTAGAGTATGCAAAACTCCTGCGGAAAAACATGACTTATTCAGAAGTAAAGTTGTGGATGGAGTTGCGAAACGGAAACATGATGGGGTATGATTTTGACAGGCAAAAACCTATGTTGAATTATATTGTTGATTTTTATTGCAAAGATTTGAGGCTTGCAATTGAAGTGGATGGAATTACACATGAAGATGAAAAGGTGCTGAGAAAGGATCCTGTACGTCAGGATGAAATAGAAATGCATGGAGTTGCCTTTCTTCGATTCAATGCGTTAGATGTAGTTCATGATTTCAAAAATGTGATAAGAACTATTGAGAATTGGATTTTTGAATTTGAAGACAGAAACGGGGTTATCGAACGAGTCAAACGTAAGAGAAATTCTTTGGAGCATCCTCAAAAAAGGAAGCGTGATAACCCACCCCAACCCCTCCCGGGAGGGGATAACCCGGCAGTGAATAGTATGCCACAGTTGTGTTCACTTTCATCTTTGAACCAGCAACGAACAAATAAGGTTAATAAATTAGGAAATGGTAGTCAGTAGTCCATCGTTTGTGGGCCTCCTTTAATCACAACAACAATCAATATATGAACAACAAACAATTAATCAGTTCCGGTTCGCCTTGGGAAGATGTGGTAGGTTATTCAAGAGCGGTGCGTGTGGGCAATGTAGTGGAAGTAGCAGGCACAACAGCGATGGATGGGGATGTGTTGGTGGGCGAAGGAAGTGTGTATCTGCAAACACAGTTTATCTTCAAAAAAATAGAAAAAGCACTGGCCGAGGCGGGTGCTACACTTCAGGATGTGGTGCGTACCCGCATGTTTGTAACCGATATTTCTACATGGGAAGAAGCAGGAAAAGCACACGGCGAAGTGTTTGCCACCATAAAACCGGCTTCTACAATGGTAGAAGTGTCTGCTTTAATTGATGAGCGCCTGCTCATCGAAATAGAAGCAACCGCAGTAATTGCTATCGTTTGATGTGCATAAACGGTCTTGCCTGGAAAAGCCGGTTTGGAATTTTGCGTTATCTTGCGCACCCAAAGCAAATGTATTATTGAATTATGGCCTTCACTCATTTTAAAGTTCCCTACGCTACAGAAAACGCATATTCAAAGAAAGTCGCTTATTTCTCCATGGAGTTTGCAGTACACCAGCCGCTGAAGATCTACAGCGGAGGTTTGGGTTTTTTAGCTGGCTCTCACATGCGTAGTGCATACGAACTGAAACAAAATCTTATTGGTATTGGTATCCTGTGGAAGTATGGTTATTACGACCAGGCACGCAACCAGGACCAGACATTGCAGGTGCAGTGGAACGAAAAGATCTACAATTTTTTAGAAGATACAGGTCTGAAATTTCAGATCAATATTCATGATCATCCTGTTTGGGTGAAAGCATGGTACCTCAACCCTGAAACATTCAAGAGTGCTCCGATGTTTTTATTGAGCACCGATCTTCCTGAGAATGATTATGTATCACAAACCATCTGTCACCGTTTGTATGATGCAAACGTTGCAACCAAAGTTGCCCAGTTTATTTTGCTGGGTGTGGGTGGTGCAAAACTCATTGATGAATTAGGATTTAAACCTGATGTGTATCATTTGAATGAAGCGCATGGTATTTCGTCTGCTTTCTATCTCTATAATAAATTCGGCAGTGTGGATGAAGTGAAGAAACGGTTGGTATTCACTACACACACACCGGAAGAAGCGGGTAATGAAAAACATGATATGTACCTGTGCGAAAAGATGAGTTATTTCTGCGGTATTCCGTTGGATGAAGTGCGTAAGCTCACTGGTATTTATGATGATCAGTTTAATCATTCACTTGCTGCATTGCGTTTTGCAAGGCATGCAAACGGTGTAAGTGCATTGCATGGCGAAGTGAGCCGTAAAATGTGGAGCCACTACGATAACGTAGCGCCGATTACACATGTTACCAATGCACAGAACTGGCGTTACTGGGCCGATAAGCAGTTGTACTTCTCCATGGATGAAAACAACGATGAGCGTTTTGATGACCGTAAGAATTATCTGAAGCGCCGTGCATTTGATCTGGTGGCCGATCAAACAGGAAAACTGTTTGATGGTAATGTGCTCACTATTGTTTGGGCACGCAGGTTTGCAGGTTATAAACGTGCAGAGCTCATTACACGTGATCTTGACCGTTTCAATGCATTGCTCAGCAATAAAAAATATCCTGTGCAGATCATCTGGGCTGGTAAGCCTTACCCGGTTGATTATCCTGCTATCAGCGATTTTAATAATCTTGTTCACCTGAGTAAGAATTATAAAAATGTAGCTGTATGCACTGGCTATGAACTGGCGTTGAGCAAACGTTTAAAGCAAGCGGCTGATGTGTGGTTAAACAATCCACGTGTGCCACGTGAGGCAAGTGGTACCAGTGGTATGACGGCTGCCATGAATGGTGCTGTTAACTTCAGCACGTTCGATGGTTGGATCTGCGAATTTGCCAACCATGGTAACAACAGCTTTATTGTTCCGCCTGTTGATTACA
>JAACZX010000534.1 GCA_009996555.1 Chitinophagaceae bacterium
AAAAATCCCGCCTTGTGGAGCGGGACTATGAGCGGAAGACCGGGCTCGAACCGGCCACCCCGACCTTGGCAAGGTCGTGCTCTACCAAATGAGCTACTTCCGCTGATGTGTTAAAGAACGATTGGGGTGCAAATGTAAGGGAGGTTTTATAAATGACAAAAAAGATGTCGAAAAAAATTTCATTTCTTTTCTTCATGTTTATTCTCTCCTGCGTATAAGCGGAACAGGTCAATGACCAATCCTGATCCATTCTTTACAGCCGTATTAAAACCCGTTTCATCGGAATAAGGATACTGGATCACAACCAATTTTTCAGCTACAGTTCTGCTTCCTGTTTTTTCCAGCACAAACTGCCTGAATAAAGGATCGGCCGTCCAGTCTTTTTCCGTAGACGGGTACCCAAATTCATCGGTATAGTAATTCACTGAAAAATCGTTTTTAAACAAGTAAACCGGTGGCCTTCGGAAGATCACTGTATCTGTTTGTACAGTATAATTTGCATCAAAATATGTGCGCAACACCCGGTATTCTTTTTCCAATGGTTTGTTGAAATTGAACTGGTAATTATAAACAGCTACTGCGCCCGACACTACAGCTATAGCAATGGATACTGCTGCAACCGTTTTTTTTGATTTCAGAAACCATAAACATGCATCAACAAGCATAACTGTTACAACAAAATTGAGTGCAAACATGGTTCTGTACGATGCAAAATTCTCCTGCGAGATCAACAACGGCAAATAAATAAGCATCAGTAATAAAAAAATGTACAGCACATACAGCAGCAAAGAAGCGATATTCTTTTTTGCCTGCCGGTAGTATATGGTTAGTATCCAAAACAGGATTACGATGGGATAAAAAGCCTGCGACAAAATGCTTTTTGCATTGTACAGAAAATTAAAACTGAACGCCTGTGCAAGCGGGTACGAAAAGAAAAAACTCAACTTTTCAAGCGGTGCTATTTTTATTTCAGCCCTTGTGCTGGCCGGCACATCATATAATTTTAAAGAATACCTGAACAGTAAAAAATAAACAAGATAGCAGAAGAGATAAAAACCCACACCAATAACCAAAGCACGGTGAAGTTTTACTTCTTTGGCTTTTATAAAATAAAGAACAAATGGCAGCAGAAAAAAGCCAAATGCTGTTTGGTATGTAAACAATGATGCCAATGCAAGCAACAGGCTGAGCAATATTGCAGAAAACGGAATTTTAATATACTGATCGCTGGTATTTACTTTACCGAACAGCACATAACCCGAAAGAAATGCAAACGCAGTAGCAAGAAATATTTCTGCACAGGAAGCCCACCCCACATATACTGCAGATGACAAGCTGAACGGAATAAATAATACCGAAAGCAGCCATACAAATTTGCCAATCTCTAACTGCTGAACTATTTTCCGGCTGTAAACAGCATAGATCATAACAAAAAAGATCAGGCTACCCAATGAAAGCAACCGGAGGTATTTTATGCTGCTTACCGATGACATATTTCCAAAAGCCGTGTCAATGATCCAACCGGTGATCAAACGTCCCTGGTTGAGGAACATGATAAAGTTGGATTTGTCTTTATTATTCCAGAGCTGGTGCGCCTCATCGGTAAACGCATAATCAGCAAAAAATACAGGATAAAAAACAAGCAGGCTTGCCAAAACGGCTGTAACGATAACGCCGTACAGGTGCTTTTGTGTGATCATGATTAAATATACAAACAGGGTGGTATAAAAAAACCCTCACAAATGAGGGTTAAACTATATGCAATAAGCCACAGCTTATTATTATTTATACTTAGGGTTGTACAATGTACTTTCCGGCACTTCTACGTTAGGTTTCCCTTTGTAGCGGTAGCTGTAAAGCTTGTAGCATCCGCCCAGTAAAAAGGCTGCGATACAAAAAATCTGCACATAAAACAGGAAGCGGGATGATGTTACCCAGTTACCAGTGATATCTTTTTGCTTTTCGTCGATTATCTCTTGTGCCATATTAGTCGGTTTTTACAGTTGCAAATGTAAGGGATGAAGGTTTATTTCTGCTCAGCCGGGCTTTACAATTTCAGAAAAAAACTGCTTTTTGCGGACAAAATACTGCCATACTACCGATCCTTTGTAGATGTTCTTAATTGCAGGGTGTTCTCCCTCCCTTTTCCTGTTTTTTGAAAGCACCCAGGCGCAAAATGCAAGATGAGCTTTTGCTACCGCCAGCCAATAACCGGGTTTACCACTCAAAAGCTCTTTGAAGGCCGATACCATATCCAGCCCCACCCGTACCGGCAGTTTCCACAGCAATTCAACTGCAGACATATTTTTTGCGATCATTACCAGGTTGTTCCTGAAGTTAAGAAACACTTTTCTTGGGCTTCCGGTTGGTAATGTGCCACCACCCACATGATACACTACTGATTGCGGACAAACGTATATTTTGTAACCCTTGCGCTGCAAACGCCAGCACAGATCAATTTCTTCCTGGTGGGCGAAGAAGTACTCATCAAAGCCCTTCATTTCATGAAACGCAGCTGCTTTTATAAACAACGAAGCTCCGCTTGCCCAAAAAACAGGTGCCACATCATTGTATTGACCATGATCTTTTTCCAACACATCAAATATCCGTCCACGTGAAAAAGGATAGCCCAATGCATCGATCCAGCCGCCAGATGCTCCTGCATATTCAAATTCATCTTTCTGATTCCACGCAAGAAGTTTTGGCTGGCATGCAGCTATCTTTTCATCGGTTTCCATCAGTTGAATAACCGGTTCTATCCAACCGGGCGTTACTTCCACATCGCTGTTGAGTAACACATAATAATCTGCCTGCACCTGTTTCAGAAAAAAATTATATCCTTTTGCAAAGCCGTAATTAACTGTGCTGGTTAAAACTTCAACAGATGTGAATGCTTCTTTTACATACGCTACCGAGTCATCTGTTGATGCATTGTCTGCAACAATTACACGTATGTTTTTGTAAGTTGATGCAAGTACAGAAGGCAAAAACTGCTGCAGGAAATTTTTTCCATTCCAGTTAAGAATAACAACAGCAACAGAAGGCAGGGTTTGCAAGTGTGGTAAATATTTTTTCAAAAATAGCGGTTGAGAGTGAAACCTTGTCTAAATTAGGGCATGCTTCGTCAATATTTTAACTGGCGTACCTTACTGGCACTGGTGGCAATCCTGATTGTGACAGGTACTATTTTCTACTCTAATTATTTAGCAGGCAAAATTGCTGTTGACGAACGGTTAAAAGTGGAGCAATGGGTAGAAGCCGGCAAGTTCATCATCAATGCACCTGTTGATGCAGATACCAAACTTCCATCGCTTATCCGTAACGAACAAAAGTCAATACCCATTATTGAAACAGATGAGAAAGACAGCATTGTCAGTTACATTAATATCGACAGTACAAAAATTGCTGCAGATGCCGGTTATCTTCAAAAAAGATTGAAGGAATTTAAATCGCAGAATCAACCCATTATTCTTGAAGTGAGCAAAGAGCCCCTGCTCATCAATAAATATTATTATGGTCATTCGGCACTGTTACAACAGGTAAAATATTACCCGATGGTGCAACTGTTCATTGTTGCACTCTTCATCATCATCACTATTTTTTCATTGCAGATACGCAACAAATCAACCCAAAACCAGGTGTGGGCTGGTATGGCAAAAGAAACAGCTCACCAGTTGGGCACACCTGTATCATCATTACAAGGATGGGTTGAAATGCTGAAAGAAGAAGAAGGCAGCAGACAAATTGCTTCTGAAATTGAAAAAGATGTGCAACGGTTACGGTTGGTGAGTGATCGCTTTGGAAAGATTGGCAGTACGCCGCAACTTGAACCGCACAATATTGTAAAGCAAGTGGAAGAAATGGTGGAGTATATCCGCAAAAGGGCCACAGGAAAAGTGCAGCTTGAAGTAAAAAAGAATGCAGCAGAAATGATTGCTTCCATTTCTCCCCCGCTTTTTGACTGGGTAATTGAGAATCTGCTGAAAAATGCACTGGACGCAATGGATGGCAAAGGCCATATTACTGTTGACATGCACGAAGAAGAACGAACAATACAGCTGGATGTGAGCGATACAGGCAAAGGCATTGCTGCACAAAATATCAACCGGGTTTTTAAGCCCGGCTTTACAACTAAAAAAAGAGGCTGGGGGCTTGGCCTGTCGTTAAGCAAACGCATTATTGAACAATACCATAAAGGACAACTGTACGTTAAACATTCCGAGCCGGGCAAGGGCACAACATTCAGGATACTCCTGAAAAAGTAAACTTTGCAGCTGTTTTTTATTTTTCAGTTCACATTTTTCATTTTACATTTGCCGCCCCCGAGCCCGGGTGTTGAAATTGGTAGACAAGCCACTTTGAGGTGGTGGTGTTCGAAAGGACGTGCTGGTTCGAATCCAGTCCCGGGCACAAATACAAAAAATGGCGATTCATTAATGAATCGCCATTTTTTGTATTTGTTTGTTTATATCTACAAGCTCCTGCCCATTTTAATGCTACGTTTTCAAACGAATGTTTTGCGATATGAACTAATACGAACGCTCCACCAATTGTGCAGCAAACCCTGAAAGAAGGCCTTTAACCTTGTTGGTTGTTTTTTCTGTCCGAATATTTTATATGTGCATTCACGCTGTTCTTCCTGCTACTTTAATTGCGGTAACTAAAAAGGTATCCTCACCTCTACTCTGCATCCATGACCCGGTTCACTTTTGATTTCAATCGTTCCATTAAAAGATTCAACACGATTGATCATGTTGGAAATCCCTATGCCCTTTCGTTTCATTAACGGATCAAATCCTTTTCCATCGTCAGTAATTGTTACCTTAAGGTAATTACTGATTGCTTCAACCGATACATGCACGCTGCTTGCAGCTGCATGCTTTAATATATTGCCCACCTGTTCCTGAATAACCCTGTAAATATTCAGTTTTAAATCATCATCAATTTTACTTTCGCCAATATCATATACAAATCGTGTTTTTGCTACTGCAGTTGCTTCTAACCCTTCCAGCAAGAGTTCGATCAGCTCTTTTAAATTAACATTCCTTAGCGGCGTTACCTGTCTTGAACTTAGCTGCCTGATTTCTTCAATTGCATTATTGAGCAGATCCAATGAATAATCAATCAGTTCTTTTGCCTGTGGATTTTTTTTAGCAGCCATGCCTAAATAAATCTTTGTGCCTGCCAATATCTGATTCACATTATCATGCAGTTCACGACCAATATGATTCCGCTCTCTTTCCTGCGCATTAATCATTACTCTCGCCATTTGCTTGTGCTGCTGAAGACGTTGCTCGTGCATCTGCTCTGTCAGCTGTAACATGGATTCTTCTGCCAGTTTGCGTTGTGTAATATCGTTTCGGATGGAGAGGTATTGATAAGGTTGACCTTCACCATCAAGAAAAGGAATTATTGTAGCATCCACCCAGTATATTGTTCCATCCTTTGCTTTGTTCCTGAACTCTCCTCTCCATATTTCACCTTTTGTGATGGTTGACCACATACGCTGCATGTAAGACGGCGGGTGATAACCTGAATTGACAATACGATGATCTTTGCCGATCAATTCCGCAATACTGTACTTTGATACACGGCTGAAATTTTCATTGGCATAAATGATAGCTCCTTTTTTATCCGTCATAGCCACAATGGAAGAAGCATCGAGCGCTTGTTTATAATCGCTGAGTTCTTTCTCTGTGCGTCGTTGCCTGATTGCTGCACTGATAGCCGATGCCAGCCGCTCAAGCCTGTCTTTCAGAATATAATCATCTGCACCATGTTTAATGAGCGCTGCTGCTACTTCATCGGAAACTGTTCCTGTAATGAGTATGAACGGGATATAACGTGACCGTTGCCGCACTTCTTTCAATGCTTCGGATGCACTGTATTGCGGCAGCGAATTATCAGACAAAACAATGTCCGGTTCTATCTCATCTAATGCAAGAAGAAAACTCTGTTCATCGGAAGCGAGCGTGATCCTGCAGGAAGGAAACTCCTTCTTTAACTGCTTTTGAACAAGTTCCGCTTCCCATTCATTGTCTTCCAGCATCAGGATGTTTAATGGTGATGTCATAAAATCAATTCAGCAATAATGGTCTTTGATGCTTACGAAATATACAAAGTAATTATTATAATTAATAGCCTGGTGAACGACATTATAACCTTTACACCCAATATCGTTCGTAATCCTACGTACACGGGTGATATGCGTTATAGGATATTCGTTACCGTTATAAATTTATATGTAATTTTTTTGTATATAAAATATTTTTTACAGACCTTTAAGCCTGCACCCGTTTCATCAATCAAATTTTACTTATTATGGGGTCACTCTCCGAACTGCAATTCCGTAAATTGTTTGAAGCAGCTCCGGGTCTTTATCTCATTCTGCAGCCA
>JAACZX010000535.1 GCA_009996555.1 Chitinophagaceae bacterium
ACAAAAGAAATTCCCTGTCGTTTCTGAAAACATTTATTTCACCACTCAAGGCAATTTCTTTCGCCATCAACAATAGCCTGAAAACATGCATCATGTTTTTAGAATCGTAATTTTTGCCGTGTGCCATTGTTGTTTTATACCGCTCTTCATTTCGCTTGGCTACCCAATCCCAATACTCTTTATACTTTTTGCAATACACCGAATAGCCGTCTTTATTGAAATAAAGCATTGCTACAGGTTTTTCTCCTTTAGGAATGCTGCTCAGCTTTACATCATTCGCTTCTTCCTTTCGTAAAATGCCTGCATACTTTTGCTCTTCTGAATAGAACAGGTTATAACAATCTCTTAGATGAGAAATAGCAGCTAATCCCACGTTTTCCTGCTTCATTCCGTTTTCCATTAAGTACTTCGCCAAAGGAATGGCATCAGCTCCCACATAAACAAAACAGAAATCAAGTACAGATTTTCTTACCTCGTCAACCGGATTCACAATCTTTTTCTCAAGACCATAAGCCTTTTTTATTTGTGTGTATGCATAATTAGCAAAGGTTTGTTCGCAGAGTTTGGATAAGAAAATCTCCGGCTTCAACAGTTCCATTAAAGCATGCTTTTGTAGAATACAGCTTGCAGGTGTATTGAGCATTTCCAAAATATTCGGATTGTTCTTCGCCAGTAATTCCATGAAACGGTTCAACTCATAATACACGATGTCGTTTGTTTCATTATTTACCTGGCCGGTATATTCCAGTCCATAATACATTTGCTTAGGCAGTATAAAGACTCCTCGTATATCCGTATCAGAGTTAGCTGTATCCAGGCCATAAGCCCTGCTACCTGTTATTACTTCAAATACAAGCAATCCATTCTCTTTTATCCAATCAATTGTCAGTTTCATACATTTTCTTTAAAAAGAACTCATCCAATAACTTCATATCGCTTTTGTTTACACCCAGATCATGCTTTGACGACTCCATCAGGTCGAATAAGGTCACTATCCATTTATGTAGTCCACCATCTTTCCGATGCAGGTATTTTTCACCAACAGTTTGCTTCAATGCTATCAGCTTACTTAGCTCAGTTCTTATATCCTCACTCACATATTGCATAAGACCTTCTATGTCCATCGGTAAAACTGATTTGTCTTTAACTATCCAGTTACATGAAAGCAACGATCGAACCAGGTAAAACCAACTCTTCAATTTAAACTCTTCGGCATGCTTTATATCTTCCCAAAACTTTAAAGCCAATGAATAATGATGAAAGAAAACAGCTGTGGGAGAATAATATTGTTCGATCAGTGTATTGAATTCGTCCTTGAATTCTGGCTTTGAATAATACTCTATTGGCGATTGAAATCTTTCTATTAAAGGAGCATTTGACTTTTTAAGTAACAATAAACACTTTCTTAAATCCCATCCAGTTATATCGAGATCTCCATCCATATATTCAATTGTATCCTTTTTTTCACTTAAGGATAAATACCAATCACGTTCATGCATGTATATAAATCTTACATCATAGTCGCTATCCGGCGAGGGAAATCCCCAAGCCCTGCTACCTGTTTCGCACGCATACAGTATTTTGACTTTCTTACTGTGCTCTATTTTATCCAGCATAGTTTTTATATTTTCCATATCGATCCTCCTTTAATTTTAAGTTAGTCATTCTGAATAGAATTCCCAACTGTACAAGTGTGCGACGCAACTAAAGCTAAATAGCAGCAGTGACGGCGACAACAAAATTGTCTGAACTGTGATTTTTGGGATTATTGGATGAATAGGATGAGATACACATAAGTCATCTCATAAATCCCACTCATCCTATAAATCCCGGTTCAGACTATTTCTGCGGTACGAAGATCTGTTTCAATTGTTCGATCAACACACCGTTACCACTTACACTGATGTTGCTGATCTTGTCTGCGATCTTTTCTACATATTCCATTTCCTTCAGTTTCCACAACATCGCATTATCTTCCATCAGCTTGGCAGTGTTCAGTAAGCTACGGGTGCTGGCAGTTTCTTCCCTGCGCATAATGCTGTTGGCTTGCGCTTTCTTTTCGGCAATGAGCACCTGGTTCATGATCTCTTTTACATCACCCGGCAGGATAATGTCACGGATACCAAAACCAATTACTTCAACACCAAGGGCGGCAGCTTTGTCTTTCACTGCTTCCAATACAAAAGGCGCCACGCCATCTTTTTTCTCCAGCAATTCATCAAAGCCATAACCGGCAATGTATTCACGCAGGGCCAATTGAAATGCCACGTACAATTGTTTATCGTACTCTTTGTTTTGCAACAGGGCTTTTTCAATATCGGCAACTTTGTACTGTGCCCATGCATTCAAACGCAAAGCCGCTTTGTCTTTGGTCAAGATTTCCTGGCCGTTGATCTCCAGCTGCTGCAAACGTTTATCTGCTTTAGCTACATGTACAGCAATGTTATTCTTCCACCAGTAGTACACACCGCTTTGCAAACGCTTTTGGTATTTACCATCTACAAACAGCAATGCTTCTTCGTAGTTCTCCACACTGTAGCTACGCACATATGGAACCAGCAAACGGTTTTGCAATACAGCACGATCAATGTTTTCATCAATATCGACGTTGCCGATATTGGCTTTTACAAAAACATATTCAATTGCGCTTTTCCAGTAAGTATAACGACCTGCAGTCAATACCTGTTTCAGCAAACCATTCTCGTACAGCAACACAATTTCGTTATCCTTTACATCTACCACATGCAAGGCATTGGCCAGTTCAGCATCCTTCAACAGCATGTTCAATTCAATTGGTGCTGCAAATGGTTTGGTTACATCGTACACATATACTTCTTTGTTCCAGAACCAGTAGTTTCCTTCCTTGAGCATACGCTCATACACACCACGCTTAAATACCAGCGCTACCTGGTAGGCGTTTACTTTTACATTTTTCATTTTATTTGTTTTGTTGCGCATTGCCTGCAATGCGCAGATTTTTTTTAAAAGAATAAAGCCGGTTGTCTGATCATCCTGTTCTTACGGAAGCAAATAAGCTGCATGGCTGTTGCAACCGGTTCATCAAACGCCTCTTGATAATACATGTATCATCAATTCTGAATGATGAAGCGAATGCTGTTGCAATACTTCTTTATTTTGCTTTCGGGTAATTACCAGGCCCCTCCAACCTCCCCAAGGGGAGGCTTTGTAACACTCCGAGTAAAAAGAAATTTCTAATTATCGGAGTGTTTGAAAGTCCCCTCTTTTGGAGGGGATTTAGGGGAGGCTCGCCACTCACCCGGCTTTATTTGTCTGGTCAGCATTTGAGAAGCGCTGTACTTCTTTTGCTACATTATCAGTGTAGTGTTCTACCATTGAACTACTCATCCTTGAGATGAAACCGGATTCGAACCGATACTTGTCTGTTGCTCTAACCCACTGAGCTATTCACCAATGCAGGCGAAGAAGGAATCGAACCTCCGACTCACAGTGTATGGAGGGCTCTGCACATTGATGCAACAGCATACAGATAGCTACTGCGTCTGCACTGCAGTGTTTCCTTGAAACACACACCTGGTTTGCTGTCAACATACGAAAACCCTTCTTGCCGTTAAGCAAGCTCTTACCCCCACCCCCTAAAGGGGAGTAAGGAAAATTATTCTTAATTCATTAATTCAACCTGTCGCCTGAAACCGATCACTTCAATTTTTTCAACCTGCTGTGTTTTTTCATGCGGATTGGCAATTTCTGCAATGGTCATTGGTTGATCGATCACTGCATCGAAACCAAAATGCTTCGATAAACGATTAGCCTTTTCTACACTCAATTTTCCAAACTCATACTTGGCAATTAATCTTCCTTTTCGCAGCAATGCACTATCCACCATCGTAAGCGAACTGTTGAAGGTGCAGATCAACTGCACATTCAGAAAATCGGCCAGTAACCCATCAGAAATATTCAACAGGTTCGATACAGATGAACTGCTGCTGTATTTCCTGTCCATGATAATATTTTCTGCATCTTCGATAACCAGCACTGTATTCGGATTATTTATCAGCAACTGCACAAAATCCGGGTTCATAATTTCACCGGCTACAGCAGGAGAAATGAACAATACTTTTTTCCTGATCTTACCAATCAGGTAACGCAGGTAGGTTGTTTTTCCTGTGCCCGGTAAACCGTGCAACAGCACAATGCCTTTGTCTTTATCATTCCTGAGCCGCTTACAAATCGTATCATTCACTTCTTTAAAATCGTCTTCATAAAAAAGATCCAGGTCCAGCTTTGTTCGCTTCACTTCAATCTGGCTGAACTCAAATCCATTTCGTCCACGACTGATCAGGTTTATTTCCAAAGGCTTTCTCCGCTGTTTTTCTTTAAAGGCCTTCATCAGCATGGTGCATTCATTTATGAAATCATCCTGCGAACCATCATGATAAATTTCGCAATAGTTCGAATCAAACTCCAGCACACACCCATTCTGTGTAATCAGAAATGTATCGTTAAAATCATACTTCCTTGCTTTGCTGTCGTAATACCTGTAGGTATGTGTTGACAATATCAAATGCCCGTACTTTTCCTTTATTGCTTGAAACGCTTTTTCCCCATCTATGCCACCAATATAATTTGCACTTGGTATGCTGTTAAACCGATACAGGTAAAGTGATTTTCCACACAGGAAACCATTATCGAAAATGCCATTTGCATTGATCACTTTCTGTTCACTATTATTTTCCATTGTATTCTTTTTATCTGTTTAATTTTTTAATGCAATGCAATTCACTGCACCACTTTATTTGCACAACTGGAGCTGGCAAAGGCTTCCGGTTTTGCTTTAAAGGCAAAGCCCATTCCCATGATATAACCCATTGCTTCCTTCAACGCATCATTGCTTTTAAAAGAAGGATTCGTGTTAATATCAGCATGTACTTCCATAGCTACATTGTACAACGTAAACAACCTGCATAAACTATACGCCACATCAATGCTCATAGCAACTTCCGTTAACATCCGTTGCTTGATGCTCATTTTTTGTTTTGTTGTTTCGTTGTGGATGTACATGAAGCCACCTTTCCCTTTCCGGATGAAAACGATCACGGTTGCAAATTCAGTTTCTCTGCTTTTCACCTGGCTATCGGTACCAATGCACGCTTTCAATTCGTGTCCCATTTCTTTTTCACGTACCAACACAGCCCTTACTTCGTCCTCAATAGGCCGCCGAATTTTTTCTCCGTTCAATTTTCTCCATTGCCGCTGTTCCATTGTTTTACGTTTTTAATTTTTCATTCTTTCTTTCTCATTTTATGTGGTACTCCGTGGAATCGAACCACGATCTCCGGGATTTCACTCCGGCGCATACATCCATTCTGCCAAAGCACCAGTTGTTTGTTACAGCTACTGACTGATATCTTATTTCCTCATCATCGAACTAAACTGCTTCAAACAATTGCGGAGAGTAAAGGAATCGAACCTTTGTATCGAATAAACGACAGCCCAAGCTTAGCAGGCTGGCACATTACCACTCTGTCAACTCTCCGTATGAGGATGAAGAAAGATTCCCCGCCTGACCGGACGGGCTTTCAACCTACGGTCTAACAAACCGCTGCTCTGCCATTGAGCTATTCATCCATTGTAGTCCCGCTGGGATTCGAACCCAGAACCCTCCGGTTAAAAGCCGGGTACATCTGCCAATTGAGCTACGAGACTTTTTGTTGTCTGAACCATGATTTGGGGAGATTGAAAAGATGAATAAGATTGTTTCCTTACAATCCATTAATCCACCCAAATCATGGTTCAGACTTTTTTGTACGGCCTTCAGATTCGAACCGAATACCATCATCTGCTATTTACCTCTCAGAAAGAGAAGAAGACGAACATGTTACCATTACATTAAACCGTATTGGTTGACTCCGGGATTCGAACCCTGCTCTTCCGTTGCACAGACGGATACTTTACCACATAAGCGAAAGCCAACATTTTTATCTTTCGTCACCTGACTCAGAGTCGAACTGAGAACATCACAGTCAAAGTGTGATATGTTAGCCATTACACTACCAGGCAATAAGGCGGTTCGTACGGGAATCGAACCCGTTGCAACAGATCGACAATCCGTGATGTTAGCCGTTACACCAACGAACCAATTTTGTATAGCAGACAGGACTCGAATGCAGACGTTTTAGTCTGCATGCCGACAGAATCGTCGGCACCTGCAGCCTCTCCGTTCCAGGCAGAGTATCCAACCAATTGGAATGCTGCTATGTTTTTTTGCAGGAACAGTTTTGGAAAAGCGCCCCGTTGCATCTCACGGGGTACGCTTATTTCCCTCCTCTGCACTATAATATCATCTCAACTGATGCGCTGCCGGGTGTAATACATTCCCCTGCTCCATCATATTGTTGTTGTTATT
>JAACZX010000144.1 GCA_009996555.1 Chitinophagaceae bacterium
GATCTGCCAACGCTCCGATAGGGGCCGCAGATGAAGTAATATAACCCATGAACTTTGGATGTCCATTCAGGAGTGAATGCTTCATCATCAGTTCAGTTGCTTTTTCCATCAGGGCAGGAGCGTTGCTTCCATATTGCGGTAAAGAAACTGTACCCAAAGCATCTTGTATTTGCTGTGGATTTTCTCCTGTGGTAACAGGTCTTTCCCTGATACCTGCAGTAAAATCAGCAATGCTGTCAATCAGTTTATAACCCATTTGCCTGAACTCTTCCCGGTTCATTTCAATTGCAGCTTTTCTGTCGTTTGTCATGTATTAATTTTTTAATGTACAGGAAATACGTCAACACCAACCGAAGCCATCATTAGTTGATGGGTACAAAACGAAAACAGGTAAAGTATATCATTTGAGGCATACTTGCAAGAGGGGGAACTCTTTCAATAAACAACAACGCCACTACATTGCTGCAGTGGCGTTACTTCGTACTTCGTACATCGTACCTCGTACTTATTTTGTTTCTTTCATCAATTCTTTCACGGCTGTTTCCAATTGCTGATCGGTACCCATGCTCACTTTTTCATTTTCGTTCTTCACTTTTACATCAGGCTCAGTTTGTGCATTTTCAAGATACTTGCCATTGCTGTCTTTACAACCAACAGTAGGCGCACCCCAGCGGATACCTGTATCCATCAAACCTTCCCATGCTGCAAACGAACAGGTGCCGGGCACAGGCATACCCACCAGTTTACCCACACCCACTTCTTTCACCATGTATGCATAACAATGGCCATCGCTGTAATTGCCTTCATTTGCCAGTGAAATGCTTGGCTTGGTCCAGCGGAAGTTTGGTTCAAAACCATTGCTGCGTGTATCGGTGCTGTAATCCATAAACTTCTTACCGCTTAAGAACATGGCAAGATCAGCTACAAGATCACCACCACCATTGTTACGTGTATCAACAACAATGGCTTTTTTCTGGAAATGCTTACCCATGATCTCTTCATAAGTTGTACGGAAGGCGCCGTCATTCATTCCAGGGATATGTACATAACCCAATGTGCCGTTGCTCATCTTATCTACCTCGTCTGCATTACGTTTTACCCAGCGTGCATACAGTAAACGGTTTTCTTCACCAAGTGTAACAGGTTTGATAATGAGTTCACGTTTTGTGTTTCCTTCAACCAATACAAGCAATGTATTTTTACCTGCTTTGCGGTTAAGGTATTGGGCAAGGTCTTTATCAGGAGTGATGGTTTCACCATCAATTGATTCAATGATCGTTCCTGCTTTTACATTCATACCGGCTTTATCCAACGGACCATCTTTGATCACTTCAAGAATTTTTACACCATTGCCTTTATGTGTGTAATCGAAGAAAATACCCAGTGCAGCAGTTGCATCAGCATTCGGATTAAAGTTGCCGCCAAATGCAGCACCGCTGTGACTCACATTCAACTCGCCAAGTAATTCACTCAGCAGTTCAGCCATTTCATAGTTGTTGCCAATATCAGGCAAATGCTTTTCATAATCGGGTTTGTAACTGTCCCAGTCAATACCATGGAATGATTGCGTGTAGAATGTATTCTTTGTTCTGCGCCATACATGATCAAACTGGTATTGGCGTTCTTTCAATCCATCAACCATCATTTCACCATTAATACCAATACGGTCTTGCTTGCCGCTGTTGGGATCAAGTTTCATAAAGCCACCTTCGGTATTCAGGAAAATACTTTTTTGATCTTTGTCCCACACCATACTTGCAAAACCAGCATTCAGCGGAACAAGCATTCTTGTTTCACGGGTACGCAGGTTGGTGGTCCATAAGTTAAGACCACGTTCAAAACGGGCGAGGTAATATAATGTTTCTCCATCTTTGCTTACCAGTGCATCACCCATTGCAGATGAATGAATGGTGAGTTTTGTTTTACGATCGCTCAAGCCATCCCATTCAATCACGACTGAATCTTTTGCGGGAGTTTTCTTTTTCGATGTATCGGCTTTTGCTTTGTTCTCTTCTGTTTCTTTCAGTAACGCAGCATCTTCTTTGCTCAGTTTAAAACGATCAAATGCATCCTGTGTAAAGAACATGGCATAGGCATCGGCCTGTGAGCCGCCAGCCATTGCGGCTCCACGTAAACCATCCCTGTTGCTGAACCACAACATGGCTTTGCCACCGTTGATCCATTTGGGACGGAAATCATTAAACCCACTTTGTGTAAGGTTCACTACTTTTTTACCATCAGCACTCACAAGACCCACTTCACCAACAGCACTGCCGGGCATGGCATAATCAAACAACAACCATTTACCATCTGGGCTCCATTGGAAGTACTGATCGTTTTCTGTCCATGCAAATAAATGATCGCCTGTTAAAACAGTACGGGTTTGTTTACTTGCCAGGTTATAGATACGAAGCAGGTTGCGGTTTTCAATATACGCCAGCTCCTTGCCATCGGGTGAAAGGAGTGGTTGTGTGTTGGTGTTTTTATTTTCAATAACAGCTGTTTCTTTTAAAATAGTGGAAGCATAGAAATAAGGTTCTTCTTTACGTTCCATTCTTGTTTCATAAATACTCCACTTGCCATCACGTTCGCTGCAGTAGATAATACTTTTACCATCGGGCGAAAAACCAACAGAAGTTTCTGCTTCAGGAGTATTGGTAATGCGTTTTGTTACACCACCTTCCACGCTGGTAACAAATACTTCGCCACGGTAAACAAAGGCAATTTCTTTTCCGTTAGGAGCAAGACTCATACCACCGCCGCTGCTTACACGAAACACCTGCTCACGGTTGCTGCGGGCGTCAGCAAGAATAGTAACGTTTACTTTTTGTGCAGATGAACCTGGCTTCATTGTGTACAATCCGCCATCGTAGCTGTAGCAAAGCAAACCATCGGTACTGCTGCTGAGGAAACGTACCGGGTGCTTTTTGTAAGAAGTAAGTTTTTCTGATTTACCTCCACCCACATTCATCTTGTGAATGTTGAATGATCCGCTTTCTTCACTCAGGTAATAAAAACCACTTTCATCAGGTGTGAAAACAGGTGTTCTGTCTTCGCCATTAAAGGAAGTGATTTGTTTGTGTGTATTGCTTTTGAAATCATACAGCACAATATCTCTTGTAACAGCTGATGTATGATGTTTGCGCCAAAGGTTTTCGCCGCCAACTTTGTTTTGATAAATGATCTTGCTGCCATCCTTGCTGAACTTGATGTCCTCAGCAGGAGTGGTAAAGAGTTGGTTCACTCTGCCGCCATTGATGGATACACTGTATAACTCAGGCATGTACCCGGTAGGAAACTGGCGGTTGCCTGGCAGATCCATACGTGCAGCACCAAACACAACAGATTTGTTATCGTTGGTAAAGCTGTAAGGATATTCTGCACCTGAATGAAAAGTAAGGCGTTTTGCTTCACCACCTTCAACAGGAATCACAAATACATCAAAGTTCCCGTAACGGTCGCTGGCAAAGGCAATGCTTTTTCCATCTTTACTCCACACCGGCATAAAGTCGTGTGCTTCGTGCAGTGTAAGGGCAGTGGCAGTGCCGCCTGTTGCAGCCACTTTATACAGATCGCCTTTGTAAGTAAACACAATGGTCTTACCATCGGGTGAAATAGAGGGGTAACGCAGCCAGGTGGGCGTTTGTGCAAATGCTTGAATGCTGAGACAAAGAGCCATCAGCACCGACAGATAAATTTTCTTCATACTACAGTTGTTGTGAAAGCTAAAGTTAGTGGTTAAACAAAACGGATAAAAAGAATTTGATGGATGGTTTCTTATAGCTGTGTATTAACATATTCATCGGCAGTCAATCTTTCATGTTCCTTATTTTTGCCGTATGGTAAAACATGTTCTTGGTTGTTGTTTTTCTTTCTTCTTGTTTTATTCAGCATCTGCTCAGTTATTTCCCGAGCAAAATTATCCGGCGAATTATTTCCGTTATCCATTGGAAATTCCCGTGAAGCTGAATGCTAATTTTGGTGAAATGCGTCCCAACCATTTTCACATGGGGCTTGATCTGTTTACTGAACGCAGAGAAAATCACCGGGTAATTGTACCGGCCGATGGATGGATATCAAAAGTAAAAGTTGATCCCAATGGATTTGGTAATGCCATTTATGTCAGCCATCCAAATGGTTATACCACGTTGTATTGCCACATGAATACATTTCCCACACAGGTGCTGGAAGCCATGAAGGAAGGGCAGTATGCAAAAGAAAGCTGGAAGGGTGATGTGGAATTTGAAAAGAATCAGTTTCCTGTAAAGAAGGGGCAGTTCCTTGCATACAGCGGCAACACAGGCGCATCAGCAGGTCCGCATGTGCATTACGAAATTCGCCGCACAGATGATGATGCCTGTTTGAATGCTTTGCTTTTTCATAAAGTGTATGATGTAACGCCACCCGATCTTTCAAAGCTGGCAGTATATGACCGTACAAAAAGCACGTATGAACAAACGCCGAGAACAATGAGCTTAACAAAAGCAGCAGGAGGTTATTCTGTTGCAGGGGGTACTATTACAGTCAATAGTTCTGCAGTGAGTTTTGCTATTGTGGCAACAGACCGTGTAACAGGTGTACCCAACAGCAATGGTATTTTTGAAGCAGTGGTTTATATGGATGAAGAACCGATCAGTGGTTTTCGCATTGACGGGATAGACTATTTGCAGACACGTTACCTCAATGCACATATTGATTACCGTATCAAAGCAAACGGTGGATCTTACTACCAGCATCTATCACCTTTGCCCGGCGATCGGTTACCCATTTATTACAAGAAAGAAGATGGACTGATTCAATTAAATGACACAGCCGCACATGAAGTAAAGATTATTGTGAAAGAAGTTGCCAATGTGCAAAAAGACAGTCGTTATTTGCTGCCCAACCAGATCAATGTATTTGAGCGTGATGATGTGCAACTGGTAAGCAGTGAAAAAAGTTTTTACGATGGGTTCCGCTTTGTATATAACTACAAAACAAGTGCAACAGCCTATTCAAATATTCATGTAATGCATACTGCGGTTATACCTGTGCATGATTCAATGATCTTCAGGATAAAACCAACAAAGGTCATTCCTGCAAATCTTTCCAACCGTGTATTGATGATCAAGTCTGCAAGAGGGAAAACAATTTTTGAACGTGCAACGCCTGTAAAAGGAGGATGGTATGAAGCAAAGTTTCGTGAGTTTGGTGAACTGTGGCTGGAAGTAGATGACGTGGCGCCAACCCTAACAGTAGCGGGCGTAGCAGATGGTGGATTGGTGAATGCAAACACAACCATCACCTGCACAACAAATGACAATAAAAAAGTGCGCAGCTTCCGGGCTGAGCTTGATGGAGGATGGCTGATGTTTAGTGGTCTTGGTCCTGTGTTTCGTTATAAGGTAGATGATCATTGTCCTCCCGGCGAACATGAATTGAGAATAATAGTAGAAGATGAAGCAGGGAATACAACAGAACGTATCATTCGCTTCACACGCAATTAATGTTGGTTGATAAAAGAAATGTATGGCAACAAAGAAGAAAGTGGCTAAAAAGCCGGTAGCAAAAAAAGCTGCGAAAGCTGTTGTAAAAAAAGCCGATAAAAAAGAACCGTTTAAGAATTATGTTACCCGGTTGAAGGTGGGTGATGCTGCTCCTGCCTTTAGCGGTGTGGACCAGGATGGAAAGAAAATTTCTTCAACACATTATAAAGGTAAAAAGCTCATCATCTTTTTTTATCCGGAAGATGATACACAAAGCTGCACCCAGGAAGCCTGCAACCTGCGTGATAATTATTCGTTGCTGAAAGACATGGGTTTTGAATTGATTGGTGTAAGTGAAGATGGTGTGGAGAAACACAAGAAGTTTGAAACAAAATATGATCTTCCTTACCGGCTTATTGCCGATGAAGATCATGCAGTGATCAATGCGTTTGATGTGTGGGGCAAAAAACAGTTCATGGGAAAAATATATGATGGGCTGGTACGCACCAGTTTCATCATCAATGAAAAAAATATCATTACCGGCATTATTACACGTGTGCTCACCAAAAAACATACGCAGCAGATACTGGATGTGTTGCAGCAGTCAGGAAAGTAAAGTCCGTTTATTTATTCCATCGCCGGTGCAGATATTTTCTTACAGGCGTATCATAGAATTTCATTACCAGGTAGCTGAACACAATCAGCAATACTGTACCTGCAACAACCACAATTGTTAATTCTGTTGTGCCCGGCTTTTGTGCGGATAGATAATGACCGAATATCCACATGAATGCATAATGCGTCATATACAACGGATAAGAAATGGAGCCGGAAAGTGTACAGATGTTCTTTACTCTTTCTGATAATTGTGTGCCGGCACCTAATGAAACAATCAACGGAAAATAAATAAGC
>JAACZX010000536.1 GCA_009996555.1 Chitinophagaceae bacterium
ACAACCTTCTGCAGTATCCCCGAAAAACCAATCATTCATCATTTTTTAAATCAAACCAAAAGACGTATGAAAAAGGGACTTTTTTCATGGGGCACACTCTTGTCTGTATGCCTCATCATTGCAACAGGTTGTCAAAAACAAAACAATGTAATTGCCGATGTTGACAAATTTGAGAATGAATCAATTGCTGCAATTATTCAAAATCCAAACACGAGTTTTGCCGTAAAGGGTGGAACAGGTTCTGGCATTGCAAGCAGAGCATCTGCAGGTCGACAAGTTAAATTCACTTATCTCGCTGTTGCACTTGCTCGTACAGGTTTAACCAGTACATTGTCAACACTCAGTTCAAACTATACATTGTTTGCACCAAGTGATGATGCATTTAAAGCAGCCGGATTTGCTACCATCCAGGATGTTGTTAAAGCTCCGAAAGAAGTGTTGACACCAATTCTGTTGTACCATGTAATTGCTGCAAAAGTTTTAGCTGCACAAGTGCCTGCAGGTCCGAATGCAGCAGTAAAAACCATAAACGGTGCTGACGTGTACGTTACATCAAACAACAATGGTGTTTTCATCAATGGTTCGCCGGTGATTGTTGCTGATGTTAAAGCAGCAAATGGTGTAATACATGTAATTGATAATATACTGATGCCTCCTGCGGGAAACATTGTAGCAGCTGCAGTGGCTAATCCCGATTTTTCTTATCTGGTTGCTGCAGTTTTAAGGGCCAGTGAAGGAAATACAAATGTAGCAGCTTTGTTAAGTGGCGATGGTCCGTTAACAGTATTTGCTCCAACAAACGAAGCATTTATTAAAGCAGGATTTGCAACAACTGCTGATATTGCCGCAGCCTCACCAGATGCGTTAACGACCATTCTTGCTTACCATGTAGTGCCAGGCAGAGTATTTTCATCTGATCTTACAAACAACATGAGTGTGCCGATGTATGCAGGGGGAAATACCACGATTACCTTAACAGGTGGACCAAAGATCAAAGGAAACGGAAATGCTATGGCAGCGAATATTAGTAAAACAGATATTGTAACGACCAATGGCGTCATCCATGTAATTGATGGAGTATTGTTACCATAGTTGATAAATTAAATCAGGCCATTACGCAATGGCCTGATTTAATTTATAGCATTTTTATTCTGGGGAAATTTTTCTATTTCAATCCTCCAAAAAACTCAAAAGCATTTGCTACTGCCTGGTGAAAAATATTTCCGTGATCTTTATTGCTGATGTATTCGAACTGAACAGTACCGTTGCTGAGTTTGCTTTTGATCAATTCATGCAATGACTTGGCATCATCTTCCATGATCTTTCCTTCTTTGCCAACAGCAATGTACACGGCTGTTTTATTACTGATTGTTGCAGGTTTTATTTTCAACAGGGACTCTTTATCCCACCACAAACTTGGACTAACAATTACATACTGTGAAAACAGATCTGGTTTCTTCAACAACACTTCAGTTGCCAGCAAACCACCCAGCGATTGACCGATGAGCATCTTACTTCCGGTTGTTTTGAATGCGCTGTTGATATAAGGCTGCAGTTCTTTTTCAAGAAAGCGGATGAATTTTTCCGAACCTCCTGTTGTAGGAAATTCTTTTATATCTTTTACAATTCTGCTATGGAATGTAAAATCTCTTCTTCTGTCAACATTAGCAATACCTACCACAATTGAATTGGGTAATACTTTCACCCATGGAAAATTATAAAACTGTACAAGCCCAGCCACATGAATAAAATCTTCATCAGCCGAACCATCGAGTAAATAAATAACAGGATAGCTGGAGTCTTTATGATAACCTTCCGGTAAATAAATGTTCAGCGTCCGTTCTTCATTCAATACAGTTGAATGGAGCTGACGAATAATGCCCAGCGAAAAAACTTTCTCTTCTGTTTTGATTTGAGCTGATATAATTGTTGCAGAGAACAAAAGAGAAATAGTAAACAGAAGACGATAAAGCATAATGCAAATAGTATAAATTGTAAGAGAAGTTCAATAGTGCAGGATGGAGCGTACCTCCAACTTCGTACCTCGTACTTATCCCAAATACACTTCCAGCAAACCATCGGGCAGTTCCACCACCACCTGCTTCTTTTTATGATTGATGCTGCGGATGGTTTCTTCGTGCAGCGGTATTAATACTTCTTTACCTTCAATTTCGAGGCGACATAAAATCTGCAACGGTTGTTCAATCACCTCCTGTATCGCCGCTAATTCTTTGCTGCCATCAATCATCATATAACCAATGAGCGAAATAGGCGCTGCTTTACCAGCCTGTTTATGAAAATCGGCTTCACGTAACCACACTTTTTTGGGCGACAGTTTTTTTGCCTGTTCTTTATTGGTAATACCGTCAATGGCAATATATACTTCTTCTTCGTTCTTGATTTTTGTACCAGTGATGAAGTAAGGCAGAAATTTATCTTTCGCTTCTTCAATGAACAATACTTCCAGTCCTTTCAACGAGGTTTTTTTGCCGAGGTTATGTTTAAGTACCACTTCGCCGTTTAATCCGAAAGTGCCGAGTATTTGCCCGATGCTGAAGTATTGTTCCATAAAACAAAGATAAAGACACAGCCCCTCCAAACCTCCCCGGAAGGGAGGCTTTCTAAGCACAGCCCAAGCCCCCTTCCGTGAGCTTAGCTCGCAACTTTCGTTCCTCAGTTGCCCCCAAAAGGGGAAGCCATCAACACACAGCCCTCGCTTTTCAACATTTGTGATTAATCATTTAATTGCTGAATAATGAACAGAACGCAGAAGTGAGTGACACAACAGAAGTTTAATGATAGCTATGCAGTTCGTTATCCAATAAAAAACAGAAGAAAGATGAATTAATGACGATGTGGAAGAACTAACTGATTGGCACTGCATTGCTGCACCGTCCCTTCTCTGCCGGAGAAGGGAAAGAGGGATGAGGCTAAAAAAAATCCCTCACAAAACTGTGAGGGACTTTTATGAAGACAATTGTAAGTAATGGGATTACTCAGCTGCCGGTGCTTCACCACCTTCCTGGCGTCTTGGAGCCATTGGACGGCGTTGATAGTTACCACCACTGCGCTGTTTGAATCTTGCCTTACGGGCTTCTTCTCTTTTCTTCGCTTCTGTAGCTTCATGCTCAGAGTGCCATGCCTGGAATTTCTCCATTGCAGCAGCCTGATCGAAAAGACCAAGGCCAACACCACGTAAGAGGTGCTTCAGGTACAATACACCTTTGGTAGAAAGGATCTTGCGTACAGTGTCTGTAGGCTGAGCTCCTTTGTGTAACCATTCTAATGCTTTTTGGCGATCAATCTGGATTACAGCTGGTTCTGTTACAGGGTTGTAGGTACCAATTTTCTGAATGAATTTTCCATCTCTTGGGGCTCTTGCGTCGGCCACTACGATGAAATAGAAGGGTCTTTTCTTAGACCCGTGTCTTTGCAGACGGATTTTAACTGGCATCGTAAATTAAAATTTAAATGCGTGAATAAATAAAGGTTAACTAGGAAGGCAAAAATAAGCCGTGAAGCTCAAAGTTCCAACCCTTGAAAAATTAAATTTTACCGGCGGCCTAAACCGGGCATCATACGGCCCATGGGCATTTTGTTCATCATGCTCATCATTTGCTTCATTTGCTCAAACTGCTTCATGAAAGCATTTACTTCCGCTATATCTTTTCCACTACCCTTGGCAATACGTACACGACGGCTTTGGCTGATGAGGTCAGGATTTGCCCTTTCCTGCGGCGTCATGGAATTAATAATAGCTTCCACACCTTTGAATGAATCATCGCTGATCTCCACATCTTTCATGGCCTTGCCCATTCCGGGAATCATGCCCATCAAGTCTTTCAGGTTACCCATTTTTTTGATCTGCTCCAGCTGTTGCTTGAAATCTTCAAAATCAAACTGGTTTTTGCGGATCTTCTTTTCCAGCTTTTTGGCTTGTTCTTCATCGAATTGAGCCTGCGCTTTTTCCACGAGTGAAGTAATATCACCCATGCCCAAAATACGCTGGGCCATACGGTCGGGGTAGAAAACATCGAGCGTATCCATCTTTTCGCCACTGCTCACAAACTTGATGGGTTTGTTTACGGTGTATTTGATGGAAAGCGCCGCACCACCACGTGTATCGCCATCTAATTTTGTAAGTACCACACCGGTAAAGTCCAGTCGGTCGTTGAAGGATTTTGCTGTGTTTACCGCATCCTGTCCCGTCATACTATCCACCACAAACAAAATTTCGTTCGGGGTAACCGCATTGCGGATATTCGCTACTTCGGTCATCAATACTTCGTCGATCGCTAAACGACCGGCCGTATCAATGATGACTACATTCTTATTTTTTGCTTTTGCTTCTTTGATGGCGTTTTGAGCAATGGCAACGGCATCTTTATTCTCCCGTTCGCTGTACACATCCACACCAATCTGCCCGCCAAGTACAGTCAACTGATCAATCGCCGCCGGACGGTAAATATCGGCCGCCACCAGCAATGGGCTCTTGCCTTTCTTGGTTTTGAGGTAATTCGCCAGCTTACCGCTGAACGTGGTTTTACCACTACCCTGTAAACCGGCAATGAGGATCACCGCCGGTGAGCCTTTAATATCCAGCTCGGCTTCGGTGCCGCCCATCAGTTCGGCCAGTTCGTCCTGCACAATTTTTACCATCTGCTGACCAGGGTTCACCGCCAGCAACACCTTGCTGCCGATAGCTTTGTCCTTTACGGTATCGGTAAATTCCTTGGCAATTTTGAAGTTTACGTCGGCATCCACAAGGGCACGACGGATATCCTTTACCGTAGCTGCAATATTGAGCTCGGTAATTCGGCCTTCACCTTTTATATTTTTAAACGCACCTTCTAACCGTTCGCTTAAATTCTGAAACATAATTCGCTTAATTAAGGGCTGCAAATGTACACCCTATCGCCCAAAGGGGGAAATGAAACCCCCTCTAACTCCCCCTGAAGGGGGGAGAACAGGTAACACTCAAATTAATTGGCTACAAATTGTTGTTGCGGCTATACATGATTATCATTCATTCATACGTAATATTTAGACTTAATGAACACTCAAAATGTATCATCCAGTAAGTCTGTTACCGGTTCCCCCTTCAGGGGGCGGAGGGGGTTTCTCCTTATCTTTGCCGCCATGTTCAACAATAAGAAAGTCATTATCGTTCTGCCGGCTTATAATGCGGCGAAAACATTAGAGATCACTTATAACGAGATCCCCTTTGATATTGTGGACGAAGTAGTATTGGTAGATGATGCCAGTAAAGATGAAACCGTAGCCAAAGCAAAAGAACTGGGCATCAAACACATTATCAGCCACGAAAAAAACAAAGGATATGGCGGCAACCAGAAAAGCTGTTACAACAAAGCATTGGAGCTGGGCGGCGATATTGTAGTGATGCTGCACCCCGATTATCAATATACCCCGATGCTTTTACCGGCCATGATCAGCATTATTGGTAATGATGTGTACCCTGTTGTATTCGGCAGTCGCATTTTAGGTAATGGCGCATTGAAGGGTGGTATGCCCATGTATAAATACATTGCCAATCGTTTTCTCACACTCACGCAAAATATTCTGCTCGGTCAGAAATTATCTGAATATCATACAGGCTACCGTGCTTTCAGTAAAGAGGTATTGCAAAACATCAAGTACCAGGAGTGCAATGATGATTTTGTGTTTGACAATGAAATGGCTGCACAGATCTTTTACAAAGGTTACCAGATCGGAGAAGTAACCTGCCCCACAAAGTATTTTGAGGAAGCCAGCAGCATTAACTTCAGCAGAAGTATGAAATATGGCTTGGGCTGTTTGAAAACATCGCTGGTTTATCGCTTGTGCAAATGGGGGTTGATGAAGAGCAACTTGTACTAAGCTTCATTCTTCAGAATTTTGCTTGTTGCGAATCTG
The DNA here is from genome assembly GCA_009996555.1 of Chitinophagaceae bacterium. Classification (GTDB taxonomy): domain Bacteria; phylum Bacteroidota; class Bacteroidia; order Chitinophagales; family Chitinophagaceae; genus Lacibacter. Next base: position 5,914 of record JAACZX010000536.1, read on the forward strand.
CGGTTGTTACTTTATCTTAGATGCAAGTGAAGCAACTGCTCTCCATATTTTTTCTCAGCATTTTTTTCCTGTTTCAATACGGGAAGATGATTGATTACATGGAATGTCGTATTGCGGCTGTTATTCAATCAACAGAAGATTGTGGTTGCGATGTAAAACTACAGGCCAATACTACTGATAGCGAATCATCAATGCCATTTCATCAGCATCATCTTAAAAATTATACAGAAGAGTTTTTTAATTATACAACAAAAGAAGAGGAAGCAATTATTGTTTCTTCATACAACGCTTACAACAGTATAGCCGCTCCTCAACAGTTATGCGGCTATTTTCATAAACTGTTACAACCTCCCCGCTGCTGATCGTTCCATTTATTTAGTTAATTATTTTTTGCGTTCGAGTTGATGCAGGGCATTCCTGTATGGATTGTGTTGCATGTATTTTTCATTTATTAAC
>JAACZX010000537.1 GCA_009996555.1 Chitinophagaceae bacterium
GGTTTGCCATTAACCGGTATGCTCCCGGCACACCTGCAGGTAACTGCCGGAAAAATGCCAGTGCCGAATATACAAATCTTCCTTTGCCATAATCAGCAACAATCAAACTTCCATTGTGCTGTGGCTCACCTTCATCGCTCATGCCAAAAAGAGTGGTATAGTTTGCATCAATATTATCAGCTTCATACACACTACGCTCCTGTACCCATCCTTCAAAATCTTTTTCGGTGATCTTGTTGGGATAATTCAACAACGGATGTGCAGGCAAAAGAAAATTCACTTTGGCACCCTCTTCGGTTACACGGTTACGTGAAATGGTAAATGGATAAGGAGACATTTTTGCTTTTACCGGACCGATCTGATTACTGGTGTTATACTGCACCAGCAACACCCCCCCTGCTTTTACATAATTCATCAATGCATCATACGCATTGCTCAGCCATGGGTGCACATTATAAGCACGGATACCGGTTACAACAGCATCATACTGTTTCAGCTTTGCAGCAGTTACATCTTCTTCTTTCAAAAATTCAACCGTATAGCCCAACTGCTGCAGGCTGTAAGGAATAAAATCGCCTGCGCCGGAAATATAACCGATTTTCTTCCCAACAATTTTCACATCTACAGAAACAATCTTAGTTACAGCATCAGGAAAATAAGTGATGGTGGGAATATGATCGTATTCGATCTTGCGTAACCGTTGCTTGTTGTAACCTGATATATTACTTGTAAAACTTGGTTGAATATAATTTGATTGTCCACTGATGAACTTTTGCGGTTTTATAGTTGTGGTCAACTCATAATCCTGTCCTTTTGTTAATGTAAAACTTCCAAAGTCCGGACTCAATTGCCAATCTTTTGTTGTGTTCAATGAAACAGATGCTTTGATTTTTTTTGTTGCCTGTGGCGAAAACACAAAGCTTGCTTTCTTTGGCTGCATATCTTTAAAAAGCAACAACGAGTTTGTTGCCTTTACAAGAGCCGGAGGATACACTACAAGTTTTTGATACAGCTCACCTTTTACAGGATCAGTAAATTTATATTGTACCGGCTTTACAAAAACAAATGACTGGTCTTCGATACTTACTGTGAAGCGTACAGTATATACAGGGTTGTTTTCCGCCATGCCAATCAACAGCTGATTATCGACAGTAAATGTACCGGCGCTCATTGGCTTTGCTATCCAGTACGGATCTGTTTCCTTCCGCTTTACTTCAATCTTCCGCTGAAAATTTACCGGCACATTCGCCTGCAATGTTTTATTGAGCAAGGTGTCAACAAAGTAAGCCTGGTTGATCGCCTCCTGCTTAGCAGCTTCTGCATAAAAAGATTTTGATTTCGCACTATCCGGTATGGTTGTTAAAAAACTACTGTCGAGTTGAACACGCTGCACAACAATTGCCACATTTGTCCGGCTGATAACATGAAAGCTCAACCGCAGGCTATCACCCATTACAGCAAACTCCTGGCTGGTACTTGCCTCCAGCCACAAACCAGTGCAGGCTTCAATCAATTGCTTTACTTCTTCCAGTTTCTTTTTCTTCCAGTCGCCATCATGAATTGCTTCAATGGCTTTGTACAACTGAACCAGTTTTTTAACAGATGCCGAAGGATTACTGATTGAATAAGCTGCTACAATTTCATCGATCATTGTGTTAATTGCCGCTCCGCCTTCAAACCTGCTCCAGTCTTCCACAATTCCTTCGGTAATATTATCTTTCACTGTTTCGCCACCCGTTTGCGTAAAAAATTCAATGGCAGTACCACGCTGTGCAGGCACACCAAAGCCCTGGCTTTTGTGCATACTTCTGCTTTCGGCAGCAAGCTCACCATAACCTTTTCCTAATAATGGATTAAATGCACCCACATCCATTTTCACCTGGTCGTTTGATGTAGTATTGTTACCGCCAAAATTGAATGTGTTCCAGAAAATACGTTTTGCCTGCCATGGTTTTACGCCATATTTAAACTGTTCGGGAAAACGATTGGGATCGGCAGCTGCATCAAACGCCTCACGGGCAAGCACAGCCGAAGCAGAGTGATGACCATGCCCGGCACGTGCATCGGGAGGAAAACGTGTAATGATCACATCAGGCTGAAACCTGCGGATGACCCACACCACATCACTCAATATTTTTTCTTTATCCCATATCTTCAGCGCTTCATCTGTTGTTTTGGAGAAACCAAAATCATAAGCACGTGTAAAAAACTGTTCAGCGCCGTCAATACGGCGTGCAGCTAATAATTCCTGTGTGCGGATGAGGCCAAGTTCAATACCTTGTTCATCACCAATGAGGTTTTGGCCACCATCGCCACGGGTCATACTTAAATAACCGGTGCGGTACAATCGTTCTTTACTGAAATAGGCCAGCAATCTTGTGTTCTCATCATCAGGATGTGCTGCTATATAAAGCACGCTGCCAATTACTTTCAGTTTTTTCATGGCAAGCAGTATCTCTGCACTGTTCATTGATTGGGGAGTTTGTGCCCCTCCGGAAAAACTGATCAATAAAACAAGCAATGCAGCAAGGAAAGTTCTCATGCAATTCAATTAATGTGTGCGAAGATAGAGTTTGGCAACAGCGGCTTTTTACCGATGATGGAATTTTAAGAGGTTTAACATTCTGAAAACGCTCCCGGTTTATAATGAATTTCCAAAGAATAAATAAGCCAGCAATACCGATGTAATGATGCCCACAAGATCGGCCAGCAGCATTGCCCCCACAGCATAGCGTGTATTTTTTACAGCTATCGAGCCAAAATAAACAGCAATTACATAAAACGTAGTATCGGATGAGCCTTGTAAAATACAGGCCAATCTTCCGGCAAACGAATCAGCACCAAATGTCTTCATCGTATCAATCATCATTCCTCTTGCTCCGCTTCCGCTCATTGGTTTGATCAACGCTGTTGGTAACCCATCCACAAAACGGGTATCAGTTCCCAACGCTGCAAACAACGTTTTCATGCCGTTGATCACCACATCAAATGTGCCGCTTGTACGCAGCATACTGATGGCAACCAGCATACCAACAATGTAAGGAATGATGCGTACACCGGTTTCAAACCCACCTTTCGCTCCTTCTACAAACGCATCAAACACATCTATTTTTTTATACAAACCTCCCAATACAATGGCTACAAAAAGTACAAGGATTATTCCGTTGCTCAGCTTTCCGGAAAACAGCTGTGCGGTTTTTGCATCAAGCCCGGTAATGTACCACACCAGCAAAGCAATCACGGCTGAAATACCCAATATCCATAAGAGTATCACCGGCTGAAATACATTGATCTTTTGTTTAAATGAAACAATAAACAATGCAGCCATAGTTGCCGCAAAAGTGGCAATCATACAGGGAACAAAAATATCTGTGGGGTTTTGTGCGCCAAGCCCTGATCTGAACGCAATGATGGTTACAGGTATCAATGTTAAGCCCGAAGCATGCAAGGCCATAAACATGATCTGCGAGTTAGAAGCAACAGCTTTGTTTGGATTTAATTCCTGCAGACTTTCCATTGCTTTTAAACCAAACGGTGTTGCTGCATTATCAAGGTTGAGCAGGTTAGCACTGAAGTTCATCATCATGTGCCCGGTTGCAGGGTGCCCTTTCGGAACTTCAGGAAATATCCTGGAGAAAAACGGCCAAATGATCTTTGATAAAACACGCACCCCGCCAGCTTTTTCAGCAATACTCAAAAAACCCATGAAAAGCGCAAGTATGCCAATGAGTGGAATGATAATATCCACCACTGCATTTTTTGCTGTTTCAATAATACCATCCACTTTACGCACCAGTTGTTTTTGCACAGATACATAAGTGAAAAGCTTAATAGCCGGATTAGCAGCCTGCACAATGTTTACCGAATCGGCCTGCAGATTATCAGTAAGTAACACGGTGGCTTTTTGAGCAGCATCCACTTTATAGTAACCATACTCTTTCAGAAAGCTTGCATATTCCGGCGAAAGTTTTTGCGCAACTGGCGATCCGATGGCGAAATAAAATACACTATCGTATTTATCTGATGATTTGCCCACCACCATCCGGTTGAATATCTTTTCATCGCCTCCGATCATTTTTATGCCTGCCACCAGGAAAGCGATCAAAACAAAGGCACTCCATATTCTGCTTAACGCCATAGAAGAATTTTAGATTTCGGATTGAAGATTGCAGATTTTTACGAAACAGCCAAAACCATCTTTTCACAGGTTTCGCTGCTAAGTTTCGAAGGCTTATCTTTGCGCCTCGAAAAAAAGCAGATTAGAATTGTTGCAGTTGAAGTGTGCGACGCAAGGAACGATGAATAGTATTCATTGGCTGACAACAAAATCTGGAATCTAACTTCTAAAATCGTCAATCGAATCATGGGTTTAAAAGCAGGTATTGTGGGTTTACCAAACGTTGGAAAGTCAACCTTGTTCAACGCCGTAAGTAACAGCGCCAAAGCACAGGCAAGTAACTATCGTTTCTGTACCATTGAACCCAATGTGGGTTTGGTGGATGTGCCGGATAAGCGTTTGAACAAACTGGCCGAACTGGTAGTGCCTGATCGTATTGTGCCCACACAAATTGAGATTGTGGATATTGCAGGGCTTGTAAAAGGAGCCAGCAAAGGTGAAGGTTTGGGCAATAAGTTCCTTGCCAACATCCGTGAAGTAGATGCGATTATTCATGTGATCCGTTGTTTTGAAGATGAGAATGTGTTGCGTGAAGAAGGAGCTATTAATCCTGTAAGCGATAAAGAGATCATTGATACTGAATTGCAGCTGAAAGACCTTGATACTGTTGAAAAGAAAATTCAGCGTATTGAAAAGCAGGCCAAAGCAGGCGATGTAAAAGCAAAAACCGAGCTGGAAGTATTGCTGAAATGCAAAAACCACCTGGAACAAGGCAAGAGCATTCGTGGTTTGGATTTGAACAGTGCAGAATTGGATCTCATCCAGGATTCATTCTTCCTCACCGGTAAAAAAGTATTGTATGTGGCGAATGTAGATGAGGCCAGCATGCATACCGGCAATAAATATTCGCAGGCATTGATTGATGCGGTGAAAGATGAAGATGCAGATGTCATTATCATGAACAATACCATTGAAGCACAGATCAGCGAAATGGAAGATCCTGATGATAAGGCTTTGTTTATGGATGAATACAAAATGAAAGAACCTGCGCTGGATCGTTTGATCCACAGCACCTATCATTTACTTGGTTTACAAACCTATTTTACTGCTGGTGTACAGGAAGTTCGTGCATGGACTTTCCACAAAGGCTGGAAAGCTCCACAATGCGCAGGTGTAATTCACACCGATTTTGAAAAGGGCTTTATTAAAGCTGAGGTAATTGGTTACGATGACTATGTAACGTATAAAACTGAAGCTGCAGCACGTGATGCAGGTAAATTGAGAATTGAAGGAAAAGAATATTTAGTGAAAGATGGTGATGTAATGCACTTCCGCTTCAACGTTTAACAGATAGCAAAAAATAAAAGAAAGACCGGCTCAAATGAGCCGGTCTTTCTTTTAGCTGGAAATTACCGGTGCAATAAAAAATCCCCCGTTTTGCGGGGGATATAAATTATACCGAAAAGCGTTGCTGTTAAGCTTAAGCTTTCTTTGCGTATTTCTTCTTGAACTTGTCGATACGACCAGCTGTATCTACCAATACATTCTGACCTGTAAAGAATGGGTGGCTGGTATTAGAGATCTCCAATTTAATCAGGGGATACTCGTTACCATCTTCCCACTGAACTGTTTCTTTTGAAGGAGCAGTAGAACGGGTTAAGAATGAATACCCGTTACTCATGTCTTTAAACACTACGAAACGGTAATTTGCGGGATGAAGTTCTTTTTTCATATATCTGGGAGTTTTCAGCACGGATTTGGCCGTGCATTTTTTTAAACGAAAGCGCAAAAGTAAAGGTTCTGATGGTCTAAGCCAAATGAATTTTTAAAAAGCTCTTTTCTATGCGAACTATGCCCTGCAAAACTGGCTTTGGTAACAGCTAAACAAAAAAGGCAACATTAACTTAAACTACTTAAACGTTTACAAGTCAGAGTTTTGTTGAACTTCGCAATACAGAAAGCAAAGATCAAAGGAACACATTTTAATGATCGTTTATTTTACTGTTACTAAAATACAGGTATGAAAACCGTTTTTTTTGTTGTTACTTTGCTGCTTCCTCTAAAAAGACATCAGGTTCAGTATCCGATTTTTTACACGACTTAAAACGAAGCGTTATGTTGACACACCTATTGGTAATCGGAACGATAGCTTTTTTATTTATCAGCATTCAATGGCTGGCCCGCATCAAACGATCAAAAATCCAGCAATCAGCCCGTCAGCATAATACCCAAAAACACGAA
>JAACZX010000145.1 GCA_009996555.1 Chitinophagaceae bacterium
AATTTTTAATAAAGAAAAGCAGGTGCGTGATTTGCAACGCCGCCGTTTTGGTTTTGAAGGCGACTACTTCCGTAAAAAGCAGGAACTCGTGAAACCCATACAGGACAAGGTTTACAACGCAGTTCAACGCCTTGCAACAGAAAGATTATACGACTTTATTTTGGATAAAAGTGAAGGAATTACCGTTATATTTGCCGACCCTAAACTTGACAAAAGCGACGATGTGCTGAAGATCCTGGGTGTTAAACTTTAATCAAAACCCGGCCTGAGCACAACCAAAAGGGATCTTTAGTACAACTTTATTAAAACAAAAAACAGAAATGAAAAAGATTATTGTTCTGGCAGTTGTAGCAATTATGGGAACAGCTGCTACCGTGAATGCCCAAAAGATTGGACACATCAACACCAACGATCTGCTGGTAGCGATGCCTGAAACCAAAAAAGCACAGGAGAAATTAAAAGTAACACAGGATTCATTGAACGTAGTTTACGGTGAATTACTTAAAGAGTTTCAAGAGAAAGACAGCGTTTTGAGAATAGACTCAGGAAAGTGGACGCCTGCAATTAAACAGATACGTTTCAAAGAACATAATGATCTTTACGAGGCTGTACAGCAATATTCTACTACTGCACAGCAGTTTTTGCAGCAAAAAGAACAGGAAGTGTTTGCACCAGTACAGAAACTTGCTTTGGATGCCATTCAAACTGTAGCAAAAGCAAACGGTTATACTTACGTTATTTCAAGAGAAGCTTTGCTGGTAGTACCAACTTCTGATGATCTTTTACCATTGGTGAAAAAGCATTTGAAGATTGTTGATACACCTGCAGCAAAATAATTATTGCTGAAATGAATTGATCCCGCTGTTGTACAGCGGGATTTTTTTTGTGCTTACATTAGCATTATGCATTCCGGACCAATTGGCATATTCGATTCTGGTTATGGCGGCTTAACTGTAATGAAAGAGATCGTTCAGCAGTTGCCGCAATACAACTATATCTACCTCGGGGATAATGCCCGTGCACCTTATGGTACACGCAGTTTTGAAACGGTTTATCGTTACACGCTTGAATGTGTGGAATGGTTTTTCAAACAAGGTTGTCCGTTGGTTATTCTTGCATGCAACACGGCCTCTGCAAAAGCATTACGCAGCATACAGCAAAACGACCTGCAGCATCTGAATCCAAACAACAGAGTGTTGGGTGTTATTCGCCCAACAGCAGAAGTGATCGGGCAATACAGCCAAACAAAAAATGTGGGTGTGCTGGCAACTGCAGGCACCGTGCAATCGGGTTCGTATGAAATAGAGATCACAAAGTTTTACCCCGAAGCAAACGTGTACCAGCAAGCTTGCCCCATGTGGGTGCCATTGATCGAAAACAATGAACATGAAAGTGCGGGTGCCGATTATTTTGTAAAGGAGTATGTTGATGCATTGCTGCAGCAATCGAATAAGATTGATACGGTTTTGCTGGGCTGCACGCATTACCCCTTGCTGCATAAAAAAATAAAAGAACAACTGCCCGATGCTGTGCAATTACTTTCGCAAGGGAAAATTGTAGCTGAAAGCCTGGCCGATTACCTGCAGCGCCATCCTGGAATAGAGGAGCGCCTTTCAAAGGGTGCGGAACGGAGATTCTTTACCACCGATTCGGTGGCCGATTTTGATAAACATGCCGGGTTGTTTTACGGAGCTGAAGTGCATTCGGCGCATGTGGAGCTGGTTAATTAAAGGAAACCATCCCAACCCCTCCAGAGAGGGGAAAACCCAGCAACTAAATAGTTATCAGCTTTATCAAAATCATCAGCATCAAAAACTGCTGTAATGAGGGCGGCTCGCCTATCCCCTCTTGGGAGGGGAAACGCAGGGTGTTGCGCAGCGGAGTAACGAAAAGGGGTGGGTTGATGATAGATGTACTGAATGCACAAGGGATTGCGACGCAACGAACGATGCCAGATGTACCAGTGCCGGTATTTAAATTTTCTTCTTTCAAACTCACTGTTTTCGGGCAGTTTCCCCTACCTTTGCCGTCCTTTCACAAACAGCGGGAAGTGGTGTTCTCACTGGGTGATTTTAAATTTCCGGTTTCTCCCCGGTATTTTTTAAAGAAGTAAAACAGCAAACAATGCCAGGAAAAAAACGCACATACCAGCCTTCGAAGCGTCGCAGAAAAACCACACATGGTTTTCGTAAGCGTATGCAGGATGCTAATGGCCGCAAAGTGTTAAACAGCCGCCGTGCAAAGGGTCGTCATAAGCTCACAGTATCTGATGAGCGAGGCGCTAAGAAATAAGCACTTGTAATAACAACAAGATATTTTGAGTCCCGACTTTCCGGTCGGGACTTTTTATTTGCCCCCATCCCCGCCGAAGTTTACATTCGGGGTTATAAAACCTGAAGGGGAGTTATTTTTGCAATCTCAGATCTTGGAAAAAGCAACACGATATACATTAGGCAAACAGGAGCGGATGAAAAGCCGCAAACAGATCGAGCACCTGTTTAAAGCAGGCAAAGCAGTTTCGGCACAGCCGCTGCGTTTGTATTATGTGTTGCAACCCCTGCCTGCCGATGCATGCGCTTTATTATTTGGTGTTGCTGTAGGCACCAAACATTTTAAACGGGCCGTGCATCGCAACCGTGTAAAGCGCTTGATTCGTGAAGCATGGCGTTTACAGAAAAATGAACTGCAACAGCAGTTACAGCAAAGTGGTTTGCAAATGCAGGTGTTTGTGCTTTATACCGGAAAAGAACTTCCCGAATATCAGCTCATCTATGACAAGACAACAATAGCTTTGCAAAAACTCGAAGAACTTCGTGTGCAGTCAGCATCTTGATACTACTCCGCAAAAAAGCAGCAAACTGAAAACGGTGCTGAGCTTTCCGTTTATATTGCTCATCAAATTTTATCAGTACGTCATCAGTCCGGCAATTGGCCCCAAGTGCAGATATACACCCACCTGCAGCCAATATGGTTTAGAAGCGTTTAAAAAATACGGACCCATTAAAGGATTCTGGTTAACTGCAAAACGGGTGAGTAAATGTCATCCATGGGGTGGAAGTGGTTATGATCCTTTGCCTTAATGCATCAGAACAAATAAGCCATCACCGCTTCATCTACATACTGATCTTTACTTTTTAAGTACGTGTATTTTTTCAGCACACCTTCGTGATGGAAACCTGCTTTTAAATAAAGCTGAATTGCTTTTTCGTTATTGGTGGCAACTGTTAATTCAATACGCACATAGCCTTGCTGTTTTGCATACGCAATAATTTCTTCCATCATTTTTAAGCCATATCCTTTACCTGCTTCTTCCGGATCAATGGCTACTCCGCCGAGGTAGGCGATATGTGCATTACGAAACCGTTGCGGCATCAGTTTAAACATACCAATGTCTTCACCATTTTCTTCAAAAATATACAGCACGCCTTTGTGCTGCAGTTCATCAAACACGGCATGAAAATCTTCCTGCTGCATGTACTCGTACAACAGGTAAGGATTTACCTGCGGATGCATATACAGGTAATGGAGAAAATGAAAATCGTTGGAGTTTGCTTTGCGAATCATCTTCTTTGTTTGGGGCTGTTAAATTACTACTTTGCACAGGAACCATACCACAATCGATGGCAAAAGAAAAAACACGTTGCAGCTGGTGCTTAAAAGATGATCTGTACAAAGCGTATCATGATGAAGAATGGGGTACACCCTTACACGACGATAAGCAATTATTTGAACTGCTTTGTTTGGAAGGAGCACAGGCAGGGTTAAGCTGGTATACCGTTTTGAAGAAGCGTGAAAACTACCGCAAAGCATTTGATGGATTTGATGCAAAGAAAATGGCGAAGTATACGAATAAGAAGAAAGAAGCTTTATTACAGGATGAAGGTATTATCCGCAACCGTTTAAAAGTAAATGCGTTTGTACTAAATGCACAAGCCTTTCTTGCTATACAAAAAGAATTCGGCAGTTTCGATAAATACATCTGGCAATTTGTGGGTGGCAAACCTATTGTAAACAATGTACGTTCGCTGGGAGATGTTCCTGCAAAAACAACTATCTCCGATGCAATGAGTAAAGACTTGCTGAAGCGTGGGTTTAAGTTTGTTGGTTCAACTATTTGTTATGCGTTTATGCAGGCGAGTGGCATGGTAAATGACCATGTGAATGATTGCTGGAAGAAGAAGTAGCCCAACCCCCTAAAGGGGAGCAAGAAAAAAACCGTTTCAAATAAGTGAAACGGTTTGAAAAGTTATAATCTTAAAAAGTCCCTTTAGGGATTTAGGGTTTAAAACGCTCAGCTACTTTGCTCCAGTTTACTACGTTCCAGAAAGCGCCTAAGTAATCTGCACGACGATTCTGATACTTTAAGTAGTAAGCATGTTCCCACACATCTACACCAAGGATCGGTGTGCCTTTTACTTCAGCAACATCCATCAACGGATTATCCTGGTTAGGCGTTGACGAAACTTCAAGCTTACCATCTTTTACGATCAACCATGCCCAGCCACTGCCGAAACGTGTCATACCTGCTGCTGCAAATTTTTCTTTAAATGCATCGAACGAACCAAATGCTGCATTGATCGCATCAGCCAATGCACCTGTTGGTGTGCCACCAGCGTTTGCTGCCAGTGATTCCCAGAAGAATGTATGGTTCCAGTGACCGCCACCGTTGTTACGTACAGCAGGAGAAATGCTACCTGCCGCTGCTACCAGTTGCTCCAGCGTTTTGCCTTCGTGTTCTGTACCGGCAATTGCTTTGTTGAGGTTGTCAACATAAGCCTGGTGGTGTTTACCGTGATGTATCTGCATGGTGGTTGTGTCGATATGGGGTTCCAATGCATCATGTGCATAAGGAAGAGGTGCTAATGTAAATGCCATGTTCTTGAATTTAAGATTTACGAAATTGTTTATGGAGAACAAATGTACAAACAGAACGGGTACAATTCTGTTCATATCTCGACTCCGCCCGATATTTCGAAACATCCTACGACGGCGCTCAGGATTTTGCTGCCCTTCATTCAGCGCAAAAAAGAAAGGAATGCAACGTTGCATTCCTTGTCTCCATGATGGGATACCTGGGTTTATCGGGAGCAGAACCAGTTGATACGGTCCTGAGCGGCATAATAACTTAACCAATAGTCTTCCACATCAATGGCCATTAGCGACCTGCGGCTGCGGTTGTACACATTCTTCAAACCATAAATACTCAAGTCACCATACAACACATCGCCAACATAAGGACGAAGCGACCAGTTTTCAGCAACGGTATAACCGTTCCGGGTTTCAATAACAAAGTAATCGCAGTTTATATCGGAGTAAACAACTACGCCACGTTCTTTTTGCAACCATGCAGATTCATCGATGGGTGCAGGCTCAAGATCCGTTTTGCGGCAGGCGGTAAGCAACAGTGTGCTTAGTAAAACAAAACCCAGTATCTTTTTCATGGTCATTTGTATTGATTACAAAGAATAGATGCAAAGGATTTGCCTGCGTTGTAAACAACAGCAACAAGATTTTGTTAAAGCAGAAACAGCGTGAAATTATTTTGCAAGACGGTTCAGCTTCCTGCCTTTTTCGGTAAAGGTTTCAACAACGCCTTTTGTCTCCAGATCAAGGCGGATGGAGATGGTGTACCAGGGAATTGATTTTTTAAAGCCAGGCATTTGTTTGCGGATGATCTTTACCACATCATCTGTAAGCTCAGAAAACGTTTTGCCTTTGCTGCCTTTCAGGCTTTGAAGAATAGCAGCCTTTACAGGTTCGTAAATGGCAGCATCAAATTTTCGTTCTGTACCTGTTACAGGGTGTGTAACAATTACCGTCTTTGATGTTGCTTTTGCCATGATTTATCGCATTTGTTTGAAAAAATCTTTCATGAATTGCGCACACTCTTCCTTTAAAACGCCTTTACTTATTGTTGCTTTTTGATGAAAAGGACTTTCATCTTTGGTAATTCGTTTGTGCCCGTTCTTTTCATCATCGGCACCCCAAACAATACGTGTTACTTTGCTCCAATACAATGCACCGGCACACATCAAACAAGGCTCAACAGTAACATACAAAGTAGCTTCCGGTAAATACTTAGCTCCTATCTGGCTGAATGCTGATGTAAGTGCAATCATTTCGGCATGTGCAGTAGGATCGTTTAACCGCTCCGTCATGTTATGTCCACGGGCAATGATCTTGTTGTTTACCACAACTACAGCACCAATCGGCACTTCACCTTCTTCAAAAGCAATTGCAGCTTCTTTCAATGCCTGCTTCATGAAATGTTCATCCGTCATGCGGCGAAGTTACTGTTTTCCTAACCCTTCTTTCTT
>JAACZX010000538.1 GCA_009996555.1 Chitinophagaceae bacterium
GTTGCCATTTGACTTATTCAAGTTTACCGGCAAGGCTGTGAATAATGATGCAAAGCTCGAGTGGATAGTTAATAATCAGAGCGATGTTCTTTCGTATACAATCGAACGCAGTATTGATAACATCAATTTTGAAGAAGCAGGCACTGTTGATGCTAAGAATTCCAATGCAGCGAATATCACCTACAACTTTACTGATTTCAATGCAGGTAACATCGCAAAAGTTGTTTACTACCGTGTGCATTCAAATGAAGTAACAGGTGTGCGGAAATACACAAACATCATTAGTGTGAACTTTGGCGACTTCAGGGATGTTTATGTATCAGTATTCCCGAACCCGGTTACTGACAAAACCACGGTGCTGATCAACGCTCTTACAGATGAAACTGCACAATTGAACCTGGTTGACAATACCGGCAGGATCGTGCACAAGATGGTTGTTAATCTTGTGAGAGGTAACAACAGTATTCAGTTAGATATGAGTAAGTTTAACTCTGGTTTATATTATCTTGATATAACCGGCAAAACAATCAGTCAAAAAATTAAACTCATCAAACAATAAACTACTGTTAAAAGCAGGGAATGTATGCAACACATTTCCCTGCTTTTTTCGTTTATAGTATGAAAACACTTTTTATGAAAACCGCAATTATACCGGCATCCTTTCTTTCTGCAGCTTTTCCTGTTGAAAGAAAATTGCTCCGCACCGATAACAGTCTTTTCATTATACGTGAAGAAAGTATACATGAATCGTCGAGATTATATCGTTTGTTCTTTGGTGCATTGCACAAACAAACAGCAAAAGTAAAAACAGAAATGGTTGATGCCGAACCGGATTACTACAATAATTACGAATAAAAAAAGGAGAAGCAATGCTTCTCCTTTTCCTTTTTATCTCCATCTGAGGTTAGATCTTTCCCACCATCTTTTCAGGCACAACCCATTCATCGAACTGCTCAGGAGTTACATAACCCAGTTTCACTGCCATTTCTTTTAATGTAGTTCCCTGCTTATGTGCTTTCTGTGCTATTTCTGCTGCTTTGTAGTAACCGATCTTTGTGTTAAGAGATGTAACCAGCATCAATGAATTTTCAACGTGCTTTTTAATGTTTGCTTCAATTGGCTCAATACCTGCAGCACATTTATCATTGAAGCTAACACAACCATCACCAATAAGACGGGCGCTATGCAGGAAATTATAGATCATCACCGGTTTAAATACATTCAACTCAAAATGCCCCATTGAACCGCCAATGTTAATGGCCACATCGTTACCCATTACCTGTGCAGCGATCATTGTTAATGCCTCACATTGTGTTGGGTTTACTTTACCCGGCATAATAGAAGAACCAGGTTCGTTATCCGGAATAAAAATTTCTCCAATACCGCTGCGTGGACCACTGCTGAGCATACGGATATCGTTAGCGATCTTCATCAAACTAACTGCAACAGTTTTTAATGCACCATGTGCTTCTACTATAGCATCGTGTGCTGCCAGTGCTTCAAACTTATTATCAGCTGTTTTAAACGGAAGTTTGGTGAGCTTGGCAATATGCTTCGCTACATTTACATCGTAGTTGGGTGGAGTGTTGATACCTGTACCAACTGCTGTACCGCCCAATGCCAGTTCACTTAAATGCGCCAGTGTGTTTTTAATGGCTTTCAATCCATGGTCTAACTGCGATACATAACCGCTGAACTCCTGGCCAAGTGTGAGCGGCGTTGCATCCATAAAATGCGTACGTCCGATCTTTACCACTTTCTTAAATGCCTTTGCTTTTTTATCAAGCGTATTACGCAGTTTCTCAATTCCCGGGATAGTGGTTTCAATTAAAATTTTATAGGCCGCAATATGCATCGCAGTAGGAAATGTATCGTTACTGCTCTGGCTTTTGTTCACATCATCATTCGGGTGCAGGTATTTTTCCTTGTCTTCCAGTTTACCACCGTTCAATACATGACCACGATAAGCAATTACCTCATTCACATTCATATTGCTTTGTGTGCCGCTACCTGTTTGCCATACAACCAAAGGAAAAAACTCATCAAGCTTTCCTTCCAGTATTTCTTTGGCAACTTTGCCAATAAGTACTGCTTTTTTCTTAGGTAATACTCCTGCCTCGTTATTGGTTAATGCAGCTGCATGCTTCAGGTAAGCAAATGCCTTGATAATTTCTTTCGGCATTCGGTTAATGTCCTGAGCAATTTTAAAGTTGTCGATACTACGTTGTGTTTGTGCACCATAATATGCATGTGCAGGTACTTTCACCTCACCCATGGTATCTTTTTCAATCCTGTAAGTCATAAAACAAGCTTTGGGCCGGTAGCTTTCAACTACGGCTGATTATTGATATGAATTAATGACAATGTTGAAGAACAAAAGCAGACTGCATTTTTTCAGCAGCTGGCCTTAAAGTGCGGCAAAGGTAGGTGTTAACTCAGTTGGTTTTCCTAATTTCAATACGTAAATCACATGATGAAATTCATTTTTTCCGCATTCGTTTGCGCCTGCCTGTCGGTTGTTTGCTTTGCACAATCGAAAACCCCTGTTCCCACGCCTCAACAATTGAAATGGCACAACCAGGAGTATTACCTGTTTGCACATTTTGGGCCCAATACTTTTACTGATAAAGAATGGGGCCATGGTGATGAGCCGGAAGATATTTTTAACCCTACTCAACTTGATTGCAGGCAATGGGCCCGCATTGCCAAACAAGCCGGAGCAACAGGCATCATCATTACTGCAAAGCACCATGATGGCTTTTGTTTATGGCCAAGTAAGTATTCAAAACATACCGTTCGTGAAAGCAAATGGAAGAATGGAAAAGGTGATGTGCTGAAAGAACTATCACAGGCATGCAAGGAATTTGGGTTGAACTTCGGTGTATATATTTCGCCCTGGGACCGTAATCATCCTGATTATGGCACTGAAAAATACAACGATGTATTTGTGAATATGATGAAAGAGTTGTTTACAAACTACGGCCCTATTACAGAGTTGTGGTGGGATGGAGCAAACGGCGAAGGCCCAAATGGTAAAAAGCAGGTGTACGACTGGAAGAGGTTTAAAGAAGTTGTCCGCAAACTTTCGCCCAACACTGTTGTGTTTAGTGATGTGGGGCCCGACATAAGATGGGTGGGAAATGAAAAAGGTATTGCCGGCACTACAAACTGGAATACATTAAACATTCAAGGATTTACTCCGGGACTTGGTGCTCCTTCAACAGACACGTTGAATACCGGAAACAAGTATGGCACGCATTGGATACCTGCTGAATGCGATGTGAGTATAAGGCCGGGATGGTTCTACCATGCAGAAGAAGACAACAAAGTAAAATCGCCGGAAGAATTATTTCAATTGTATTTGAAATCTGTTGGCCGTGGAGCGACCCTGCTGCTGAATGTACCGCCAGACAGAAGAGGTTTGTTTCATGAAAATGATTCGGCTGCGTTGGTGGGTTTTAAAAAATTGAGAGAACAAGCCTTCAAAACAAATCTTGCAGTAACGGCTAAAGGATATTTTATACCACATAATGGAAGAAGAGTTGCTACCGCATTGAATGATGCCAACTACCGCAGTTCAGAACAGGTTTTCGTTCCCCATTTAAACTCAATGGGATTAGAATTCAGCAAGCCCGAAAAAATGAATTGTATCGTGTTAAGCGAGAACCTGCTCAATGGCCAGGCATGTGCTGAATTTAAAATTTCACTATTAAACAGCAATGGAGAATTGCTGAAAGAAATAACAGGTACTACTATCGGCAGACGACGGATGCTTTCATTCGAAACAGTTGAAAATGTAAGCTCTGTTTTGTTAGTAATAGTAGATCAGAAAAGAACAACTGCAATTGCAGAAATTGAAGTGTATAATATTGATGCGAAGCTTATTGAAAAATAAATTATTGCTCACTCATAAAAGTAACCAACTGAATGATATCAGCCCGTGAAAAATAGTCTACTGTTCTTTCTGACAAATATTTTTTTAAGGCCTGTTCCTTTTTTGAAAATACAGAATAAATGTTTCTTTTATTTACCGGTATAAACTTCTTGTATTTATCCCCGATATAAAGTGAGCGTTTCAACGCCAAGGTAGTAATCACTTGTGGAGTGAGGTCTACCTTTCCTGACGGAGCTACGAATGATCCATACGAATCAGTGCCACCATCTGTAGTACTCCCAAACGCTCCGATTTTTTCCGTGTTGATCGTTCCAATAAAGAAAGAGGTGGCAAGAATCGTTTCTCCTATAACTGTATCCTGCTCAAGATATCGATCGGTATCAAAATAAAATATGTCCCTCCCTATGCTTACACTACTTATCTCGACAGGGTTCGCCACAGCCAGCGTATCTGCTGTTTCTGTTATAAAATGCAACTCTTCTCCAATAAGAAAAAAATTCAGCCTTGTTGCAGATTTTGCTCCGCTTTTAAAAAAAACAATCCCCTTTTGAAAGCCGTCGTACAAGTACTGATCTTTCTTGGCAATAACCTCTGTAACACTTTCACCAGGCTTAATAGTATAGGTCTTTATTTTTTGTGAAAAACAAAAATTGTAACTAAGAAAAAACAAGACGGTCAGATATATGTATTTTATCCGCATAAAATGTAAAGAGGAATATTTATTTAAAATATTTGCCAAACGCAGCCTTTCTCTTTTCCAAAAATGCACCCACTCCTTCCTTCATTTCGTCTGTTCCAAAACATTCGCCAAATAACATGATCTCTGCATCAAATCCATTTTGTGCTGGATCGTAATACGCATTAACTGCACTGATAACTTTGGCTATTGCATCAGGTCCTTTGCTCATTATTACAGCAAGCAGTTCTTTTGCTTTTGGCAACAACTCTTCTGCTGAGGTTACATAATTCACCAACCCAAGTTGTTTTGCTTCATCCGCATTGATCATGGCTGCCGTCATCATTAATTCAAGACTCTTTCCTTTGCCAATAAGCTGCACCAAACGTTGCGTGCCGCCATAACCGGGTATCAGCCCAAGATTTACTTCGGGCTGGCCAAACTTTGCCTGCTCACTTGCCAAACGAAAATGACAACTCATGGCCAGTTCGCAACCGCCGCCCAATGCAAAACCATTCACAGCTGCAATTATGGGCTTGGGCGATCGCTCAATTTTATACCATTTCCTGTCCACGTCTTGCCAACTCCTCACCTTCATTTGCGTTCATTGAAAGAAATTCCGAAATATCTGCACCCGCAACAAATGCTTTTGGCCCGGCGCCGGTAATAACAGCGCATTTAACAGCAGTATTGTTGTACACTTCATCAACTGCAGCACTCAGTTCTTCTATCACAGTTTTATTAAGTGCATTTAATTTATCAGGACGGTTGATGGTAATAATAAAGCCCCCTTCTTCCAGGGAAGTAAGTAATGTTTGAAAACTCATATAAGTAAGTTTAAGAAATGAATAATCAGAAAGACCGATGCTTCGACACCCAATCTTTTATGTAGGCTGCAATATCCTGTGTATTAGTGCCGGGTAAAAACAATTTACCTACTCCCAGCTCTGTTAACGCATTTACATCTTCAGCAGGAATAATACCACCGCCTGTAAGCAACACATCATTCATTTGCTTTTCTTTCATCAGGTTTAAAAGACGGGGAAAAACAGTCATGTGGGCACCACTTAAAATACTTACACCAATGGCATCCACATCTTCCTGCAATGCAGCATTCACCACCATTTCGGGTGTTTGCCGAAGACCGGTATAAATTACTTCCATACCTGCATCACGCAAGGCAGTAGCAATTACTTTGGCACCACGGTCGTGGCCATCTAATCCAACTTTGGCAACAAGCACTCTAACGGGTCTGTTCATACAGCAATGTTATGTTGCGAAAATAGGCAATATCAACTAACGACTGTAATTATAACTTCTTCCTGCTAAACTCCTGCTTCATTTGTTTCAATCCCTCGGCTGCCAGTTTTGAACCAACAGAATCAACATTCTCAAAAAAGATCACACGGTCGCCCAACTGTCGTGAATGTTGGTAGGTTACAGAATCAATCAACGTTACTTTTTTAAAATGCTGAAACACTTCATCATCAGCACCAGGCATTCGCCTCCCCACAAAGATCAAATGCTTAAACCCAAACTCATTGGGTATCCAGTGCAGAAACGATCCGTTATCGCTGATCACTTTGGATTTAAACTGTTCATCAACACCATAATATTTTAATGCACCCGCCAAACCATAATGCCTGCAATAAACAACAGTGCTGTCACGCTCTGTTTGCGGTAAGGATAAAAACTGCTTTTCCGCTTTTGCTGTAATCTCCTTCCATCCAAGATAATCAGCAAAG